>CALUZL010000143.1 GCA_944325295.1 uncultured Erysipelotrichaceae bacterium
TGTATTCCGACATATGATAATCCTGAGTATTCAAATAGTAGACTTCGATGTCATTTTCGTACATCTTTCTTCTGAGCTGATCCAATCTCTCTTTTACCATAACTTCCTCCTAGATAATGATCCCTTCACCTTCAAGCAGTTTCCTTTTTATGTCTTGACCCTCGCGATACTCACCGATCGACTTGTCGCTTTTGTTCACTCGATGACAGGGTATATAGATCAAAAAAGGATTATGTGACAAAGCTGTCCCGACCGCCTGATAAGAAATGCCCTTCATCCGCAGACGCTCTTTGACCCGATCGCCGAGTTCCTTGTAAGTCATCGTCTTGCCATAGGGGATCTTTGAACACTCAAGCAGCGTTGTCTTAAAAAAGGTGCTGCCTTCAAGTTTGAGCGGGATCTTGACAGCACTTGCCCTGCCGCTGAAGTACTCCGAAAGAAACCGACCAGCTTGTTTGAGTGCATTTGGGTAATTTAAAAGGGTCAGGGCATCGGCGCAAGTGAAGATATCTCTTTTTGTGCCGATGCTCAAAAGCTCGCCGGCTTCTTCGATCAGGTAAAGATCGCCGATCGGCGACAAAAACTTCAGATAACTTTTCATGACCTTATTATCTATCAAGACTTGACACTTGTCTAATCTTTTGAAGACAAGGAGGTGATTTTATAACTTCCCTTTGCAAGGTCGACACTGACTTTGATGCCGCCTTCAAAGGTCGACTCCATGACTTTGCCATCAGCGCTTAAAAGTCGATGATCTAAAAGTTCACTGTAAGCGACCTTTCGGTGCAGGTCGTTGACGATCTTGGCACGCTTAGAGCGCTCTTCAAGCGAAAAAGTGCTGCCAAAAGCGCCATCGACATCAGGATAGGCACCATCTCTTATTATATAGGGCATACCGCCATTCATCAGGGCGTATAACAGGTAATCTTCATCGGCCTCATCAGTGATCCAGGGCAAGATCAGCACATCGTGATAGACCAGGTCAAATAGCGGGATCGCAAGACCCATCCGCTTGGCTCCTTTCTCTTTAAGCATGAATTCGTAGGGACCGTAGTGGCAAAGAACCAGGGTATCGACTGCCCAATCCGTACACTCCTCACTTGAAGGGATGATGCCCTTACTTATGAGATAATGGAAATAGGCTTTTCGCAACTGAGCACACTGAAAGCGGGTCATAGGGTGTCTTGAGTCGTAGCACTCATCCATTTCGTTACAGGTAAAGACGTCAAGATAACTGGCAGTCAGTTTGATATCGGCTTTAAAGAGCTCATTGAAATTTCTTTTGACATAGTCTAGGGCCAAATTGGCACAGAGATAATTCTGCCGTCCGCCGGCCCAGCGATGATGCTCATAGACACTGCCATCAGCTTCCTTTAGCGCATTGTCGATGTTGTATGAGGGCGCCTTAAGGTAATAATCGCGATATTGATCATGCAGTGCGAAAAGGTCGCCGTTTTCATATAGATAGTGCGAAAGTTCTCTTAGACCCTCACTGCCCCCGGCCGCCTTACAGATCGGCAAGTAATCCGGATGGCAATTGTCATAGCCCGGATCACCCCAGCCGTCCAAGTGAACATAGAGGCGATCTTTGTGGATCTTCTTGAGGACCTTCAGTTCATCTAAACGCTCCTTAAAAGTGTGCAAGATGTCATCCTTTGTCGCTTCACTATAAAAAGTCGAAGTCTCATCGGTATGCGTCTTGATCCCAAAGTGGACAAGGGAAGCACCGATCAGTTTTTTGATAGATGGAAGAGCGATCTCTTTTTCCCGGAGGCTTTTAAAGTGACCTGTCTCTTTTACAAAATGCCGATAGATCTTGGCCGCTCTTACATAGTCCATATCCTTTTCAAATGTAAAGCGGGCCGTGCGCTCATAGCCAATCTTCGCTAAACTTTCAAGCCATCTGAGACCGATCGCCGTAAAAGCTTTGTCACCATGATGGATGACTTTGTACTTGCAATCAAAAGGAGTCAGATTGATAAGACAGTACCCTTGGCCTTTCTCATATTGATGATACATTGACAAGTAGGCATCGTGACTTAAAAACTGACCATCAAAATCGAGATGGTCGAAGCTGAAATCGTAGGTGTTTGGAAGGTATACACCCTGCATTATCGGCAAGGAACTGTAACCTTTGGGATCTTCACTTTTAAAGTATGAAGGCCAGATGATCTCCTTTATCGAAGCTTCATCAACGATCGGTAAAAGCTTAAAAAAGATCCCTTCAAAACTTATGTAGACAAAGGTCTCAACGATTAGCTTATCGCTAAAGACATAACGTGACAAGATGCCTTTATTTACCCCGAGATCCCTGATCGTTTCTTCTTTCAGATGATCTTTAAACAAAAACTGATCACCATTTGCCATGATGATCTTGGGCTCGATGGCCTTGTAGGGTTGCCAGGTGTGGTCTTCAAAGATGACCGAGTAGAGTTCATCTTCTTTGATCAGGGTAATGTCATAGTTTTCGATCTTCATAATTTCCTCTCTTTTTACACTTCCTTTTTATAATAGCGCTTCAGGGTGCCATAGACAAAAAACGGCGCCAAAGAACAGATCGTCACGGCGACCGCCATATAGTAAGGTCCACCGATCAGATAATAGGCAGCCACGATCAAAGACATACCGGCGCAACGCCCCAAAGACATCGCCGTCTCCTTGGCTATGACCCGACCGGTTACATTCTCACTCTTGTCGTATCTGGCTATCGCGTTGAGCATGCAGTAATTGTAGGGATTGCCATAGACGGCGGTCCCGATCGCATTGGCAAAACCGAAGTAGATCGCCCCGAAAAGATTGTCAAAATACACCAAAAACAAGCTCGAAGTTACGATAAAGAAAAGACCGACTTTCAAAAACCGAAACAGCGTCTTTTCAGTCATCCTTTTACAGAGCTCATAACTGAAGATCGAAGCGAGCGCAAAGAAGATCAAAAGATTGGCGTATAAAGCATCCGATCCTCCTGTCGCTTCAAAGATCAGGATATTTGTCAAAGTCAAAGTCAGAGAGTTTTGAAAACCGTAGGCAAAAGTACTGACTTGGATCATATACCAGTTGGGATCAGCACCTTTAGATATCCAAAGTTTGTCCAGTACTTTGACAGGCTTGGCATCCTTGCTTGTGAGGTCGAGTTTTAAAGAGACGATGATTATCAAGATGTAGACGAATATCACCAAGGCAAATATCCCATAATAACCAAAGAGTTCATTAGCGATAAACGCAAAGATGAGACTGGATACAGAGGGGGCGATGATACTGGTGATATTGTTGGCGATGCCGATATTGGCAAGGTAGTCATTGCGATGTTCACTTAAAGGCGCGATCTGATTGGCACTGTTGATGCTGAACCAGTAAAGACCCTCACCGACCCCGTAAAGGATGGCTGCACCATAAACATAGATCGTATTTTCGGAAAACAGATTCTGCATGACGAGGATATAGATCATCATCAGCGTCAAAAAAAATAAGCCACCGCTGATGGTGACAGAATACGGCACCTTTCGCACCGCTTTACCACCGATGGTAAAAAAGAGCGGGAAAAGGGCGATCCTGATGATCGTATAGATCGACATCATGACCAGTGACTTAGTATATTCGTAGATAAAAACACTGACAAAGGAAGTAGACAAAACATTAGCGAAGTTGAAAAGACTGTTTATCAAGACCAGCCGTGACTCGGTTTTTGTCATAGTTCCTCCCCTTAGTCAAACTTGTACATCTCTCCTTCGATATAGACATCGATGACATCAAAGTCATCATCAAAGACGACGATATCGGCGCGTAGACCCTCACTTAAAAGACCACGGTCTTTTACGCCCAAAAGCAGGCACGGGTTTATCGTACAGGCCCGAAGACATGTGACCTCGTCTATTTTGGCTTCTTTTATCCCAAATTGCAAGACTTTATTCAAACGATTGGCACTGCCGGCTATCGTTCCATCTTCCAGGCGGGCAACACCGTCTTCACATACGCGGCTTGTGCGCTCACCGTTTGTATAGATACCCGGCTTTAGACCTTTGATCGCCACTGAGTCGGTCACAAAGATGAGCTTATCCTTGCCTTTGATCCGCGCCAAGATGTTGGCAGCCCCTTTATGGACATGGACGCCATCGCAGATCACTTCCGCAAAACAATCGTCATTTACCATACAAGCACCTACGACCCCGGGCTCGCGATGATGCAGGGGGCGCATGCCGTTGTAAGTATGAGTGAAAGAGGTCACTCCTTTTGCTATGGCTTTATTGCAGATATCATAAGTAGCACCACTGTGACCGATGGTCACCCGGATCCCCTTTTTGACCAAGTATTCGATGATGCTCATATCCTCGTCGAGCTCTTCCGGTGCCAACATGACAAGTCTTAAGTGATCATGACACGCCTTTGCAAACGCATCGATGATCTCTTGCGTCGGGACGAGCTTGTTTTCAAGGGATTGGGCACCCCGATAATCAGCCGCTATGAAAGGTCCTTCGCTGTAGACGCCAAGGATCGCTGTACCCTCTTTCTTTTCATCGATGTAGTTGCCGATGACTTTAAGGCTTGCGATCAATTGAGCATATGGTGCGGTCGAGATCGTCGCCAGAGTCGAAGTTACGCCCTCACTTGGCAGATAGTGACACCACTTGCTCAACCACTCTTCACTGGCGTCGTTATTATCACCTAAGAGATAACCGTGATTGTGGATATCGATAAGGCCCGGCATGATAAGTTTATCGCCATAGTCTTTATCGGCTTTCAAAAGGCCATAGGGCAAGATACGTTTGATGATCCCGTCTTCAATGACCAAAGTCTTTGGGGTTATCTTATCATCGCAGAAAACGCGTTTACTTTGAATTATCATCTTAAATATCCTTTACTATATGATCGTTTAATTCGTTTCGCCAATTCAGGTAGGCGTCATTGTTTCGACTCGGATGGACCCGGTTTGCAAGTAAGATCAATCCTTCCATCTTGCGATAGTCAAGCATGATCGAAGTGCCGGTAAAGCCGGTGTGATAGAGGATACCGTCACCATACTTTTTATCCCAACCAAGGGAGCGGCCGCCGACATTTGTAGCCAATAGAAGTTCGATCGTCTCGCGCTTCAAAATACCATCCCTTGCATAGAGAAGCGATCTTGCAAAAGTAGCGATATCGCCAATCGTCGAAAAAAGTCCGGCACTGCCACAGCGCCCTTTTAAGATATACCCTTTAGAGTCATGACATTCACCGACGATAAGACCTCTTGTCGATGTCAACTCCTCCGGCACACAGCGACTCTTATCGGGGTCAAAGGTGCTGTCATTCATCTTTAAGACATCAAAGATGTTTTCTTTATAAGTCGCCGCCAGATCCTTGCCGTCGACCTTGGCGATGATAAAGCCCAAAAGGATAAAGCCGATATCGGAATAAACGGTCATCTCTTCGGGTTTATGGACAAGATCGGTCTGCATGATCCTTTCGTAAATATTGTCTTTAGTGAGCGTCTTTTTATCCTCAAGATCAGCAGGAAGTCCGGAACTGTGAAGCAAGAGCTGACGGATCGTCACCTCTTGATGACGAAAATCGGCAAGGTACTTGCAAACTTTGTCGTCAAGGTTGATCTTGCCCTGCTCGAAAAGTTGCAAGATCCTGGTCGTCGTCGCTACGACTTTCGTACAAGAAGCCATGTCGTAAAGTGATGAGAGCTCTAACTCTTTTGTGTCATAGGGAGCGATCTTTCCCATCTTGCCCTTGATCATAAAGGTCGATGAATCCTCCTCGATGATAGCGGCACTGATCCCTGCGACAATGCCCTCATAGACCAGATTATCGATCTGCTCTTTGATGTAGACCGTGTTCATCTTGTGAGTTTGGCGATCGTCTCTCTTATCTGACCATCGCACGCCACAAAGGCTTCTTTAGCCTTTTTGAGGTCGACTTTTGCCTGATGCATGATCGTCGCTAAGGCAACGCTTTGACCGCTTTCTTCAAAGAGCGCTTGCGCCTTTTCCCAAGAAAGATCGTTGATTGCGCTGATCATGTTGATAGCTCTTTTTACTAGTTTCTCATTTGTCGGCTGGACATTGACCATGTAGTTGCCATAGACTTTGCCGGTCTTGATCATTATCCCTGTTGACAACATATTCAAGACCATCTTTTGGGAAGTCCCGGCCTTCATCCTGGTCGATCCAGAGATGACTTCGGGGCCGACGATCGGCGCGATCGAGTATTTGGCGACTTTTGCCATCTCGCTTTCACCATTACAGGTAACAGCGACCGTCACACAACCCAAACTGTTGGCATACTCTAAAGTGGCGATCGTATAAGGTGTCCGTCCACTGGCGGCAACGCCGACAACGCTGTCTAAAGGCCCAAGGTCGATCGCCTTCATATCCGCAATACCGAGCTCCTTGCTGTCTTCAGCGCCTTCGACCGCCTTAAACATGGCTCCCTGACCACCGGCCATGACGCCAAAAGCTCGCTCCGGTGCTAAACCATAAGTCGGCAAAAGCTCTGAGGCATCCATTACCCCAAGTCTTCCCGATGTTCCGGCACCGGTATAGATCAGTCTTCCGCCTTTTTTGAAATTGACCACGATCGCATCGATCGCCTCAGCGATATGACCGATCTCTTTTTCGATCGCCAGTGCGACCTTTTTATCTTCATTATTGATAAGGGTCACGATCTCTTCAGTGCTTAAAAGATCGATATCTTTAGTCGCCTCATTGCGACTTTCCGTAGTTAGATTTTTAAGTTCTGTCATCTTTCACCTCTAAAAATGCCGACAACGGCCTGCAAAATGTTCATAGATCGCATCGTTGTCAAAACCATCGACGTTTTGCGATTGGAATACATAGGGTTTGACCCCTTTTTCTACCAAGATCTTGATCGCTTCACTGACGATCGTATCCAGTAAAAACATACTGCTGATCGATGAAGCCGGGCCGGTCTTATACGGGCCGATCGCCAACAAGGAATCACCATCGGGGCAGCAATTGTCTATGATCACATCGACACATTCATAAAGTTTTTTGCCGCTTTGGTGGCGAGAGGTCGTCTTCTTTGACTGTTCAAGATTAGTCAACGCTACCGTAAAGATCCCCTCTTTCTTACAGCGCATCGCCATCTCGATGGGCATGGCATTACGGCCGCTGTTTGAAGAGATGATCATGATGTCACCCTTTTCGATCTTGTATTGATCAAAGATGATATCACTGATCCCGCTCAACTGCTCAAGTGCTCCCGACCGACGTGCTCCAAAGGCTGTGAGCGTATCGGGGTCTAAGATGGCATTGACATTGCCAAGACCGCCGGCGCGGGCAAAAAGTTCAATCCCGATCATGTGGGAATGACCGGTACCGAAAGTGTGGATGATGTGATCGTTTTCGATATTTTCGGCAAATTTAGCCGCCAACAGTAATATCTTGTCATGATTTACTGTCTCTGCTTTATTTAAGACTTCGATTATCTTTTGTCCGTATATAAATTCCATTAGATCCTACCTCGATATCTCTCTTTAAGTTCTTCATCTAATATACTGTCACCTCTAAGGAGCGGTACTTCTTTCTTGTCGTTGTACATGATCTCCACGACTCTGGCAGCCATACTTTGAGCGATGTAGTTATTACAGATGGAAGAAACGGAACAGACTCTGGCTTCTCCTTCCGTTTCCAAAAGCGCATCGCCATGCGGACCGCAATTGTCGATGACGACATCACCGTACATGTACAGTTTCTTACCACTGGGGTGGCGTGATTGCTCGGCTGTGGTATGCTTCATACTGGTGACGATGATCACCTTGTGACCGTTCTCTTTGGCCAAAGCGGCAATGTCGATCACAAGACCGTTGATCCCGGAATTGGAAATGACGATAAAGACGTCTTGCGGGCGGATATCGTAAAGCGCATAGAGACGACCGGCGACATCCGGTCTTCTTTCAAAGACGTTGGTCTTATCCTGAAATTCCGTTAAAGACACAATGCCCTTGGTGACAAAATCACTCATCTCCATGATATGGATCGGCACCAAAGAGCCGACCCTGCCGGTTATGTCGATGCCAAGACCGACAGAATGGCCTGAACCGAATACGTGAACGACACCATCGTTTTCAAGACATTCAGCGACGATCTTAGCACATTTTTCAATATTGTCCTTTTGTGTATCATAAACTTCGTCTAAAAGACTCAAGATCTCATCTTTAAATTTCTTTGCGTCGATCATTATCTAACCCTTCCCATGTACACATCTGTCAGTGCGTTGTTGTGAAGATCGGCTCCTTTGAGGTTTGCCGACAATAGTACCGGAGCTTCAAGTCCTCTTTCCTTAAAACAGTTATAGACTTCAGCCGTAAGCATCTGGGCCAAGACATTGGCAACAGTCGATGATGTCTGGGCGACCCTGAGATCGTCGACTTTGATGGCGATATCGGAGCGCGTGCTGCCCATATCGAGATACATGTCAGCGATATCCAAAAGTTTTTCACCCTGATCACCTGTCGCTTTGACGTCATAGCTCTTCTTGTTGACGACGGCGATGACCTTTTGGCCATTGGCTTTATAGCGTTTGGCAAGTTCAAGCGTAAACAGTTCGCTTGCATCTTTAGAGACGACGATGAGCATATCCCGATCGTCGAGTTTGTAGTGAGCGAGCATCTTATCGATATAAGAGGGATCGTTTGCGATCGAACCGTCGCTTATGATCGCATGGGGCGCTTCACCTTCAAGATCTAAGATCGAAACACTCATGCCATGGTATGGAGCCATGCCCCCTGCTCTGAAATTGAGTTCATTGACGAATTCATTTGCGTGATTAAATCCGAAAAGCTGTACGACACCATTATTGGTCATCGTATCGCAGATCATTTCCGCAGCCTCTTTGATTTTGTCGCTTTGATCGTCATAGACGTTTTCGATCTGCTCTTTTAGAATATCGAGATACAGCTTTTTGATGTCGACTTTTTCCATTTTCTTTCTCCTTTTAAACGGATTGCGAAAGGTCAGTTTTTTATTCTTGTTCAGCTCTTTTTGAAGCTGGATACTTTCTTTCTTATCGATGTATTTGCGAAGAGCCTTGTTGACCTTCGCTATCTGATAGGTCTCCCTTAAGATCTGGCGGCCGTCTTTTAGACGCAGATAGAGTGAATAGGGTTTAGCCCGATTGATGTTCCACTCTTCGATGTCGCTAAAGGGGATCGTCTCTTCAACACTGCCGCTATTTGGATCATAGATCGCCAGACGATCGTCGTAGATGTCTAAAAGGTGATAATCTTTGACCCCAAACTGGACTAAAAGGGAAAGTCCCACTAAGAATAGTCCCAGCAAGATCGAAGCGATGTGGCCGAAATAGACACACGCACAACCCAATAAAGCTATCAGCAACTGGGGAAAGACAGGCTTATAATTGACAACTACACATTCTTTTTCTTTATCCATAACAACCTCCGAATAATAAAAGAAACCTAAGGATCGAACGATCCTTAGGTATTGATCATCTCTTATAGAAGACCTTCTTTTCTCAGACCCTCCATGACATCGACTTCTTCGTTTGCCGGGGTGATCCGAGATGTGACTTTACCAAAGTGATCACAGAGTTTTTGATAGACCTGAGCATCTTCCTTGGTAGCAGCGATCGTTTTCGTAATCATCTTGTATTGGGTTCCCTGTACCGGTGCGGCTGTACCGACGTTGAATTCCTGGATCTCAAGTCCGGATTCGACAAGTGCCAGCGCATCTGTCGGAAACTTACATATTACGAACAATGTTTCATCTTCATGAGCTTTGGCGTAATCGATCGTTTCCTGGATCGAGAAGACCTTGACCGGTGTTCCTCTGGCTGCCAGTGGCAGTGCCATCTTCTGGATACGATCTTGAGCGACTGCATCATTACAGACGATGATCTCTTTTGCGCCGATATGATTCATCCAAGCCGCTGCAACTTGGCCATGGATCAAACGGCTGTCAATACGCATGTGTTTAATCATAATTTACCTCATTTCTATAGATTTAACATTGTAGCTGACTTTTTTTATTTAGCCAAGATTTCGAATGCACCTAAAGCGAATGTGACAATAGCCAAGATGAGGATTGTCTTTAAAGGTGATACACGGAATTTCTTGATCAGTAAGTAGCAACCGGCCGTTAAAAGGATCGGTAACAGATACGGTAAGATCGCATCTAACATACCTTGGACCTGAATGACGTTTGCAACTTCTTCACCGGCTTCGTTGATGATCGTACCGATCTCGATATCATTGATATGTAATGAAGCCAAGATCGATGGTACGAAACCACCGATAACGGTGATACCTAAGATACTGGCTGCGACTTGCAATGTATCGAATGTGCTCGTTCCGGCAACGTCGCTGATGACTTCCTCACCCTTACGATAACCATAGTAGAATAAAGGCCAACGTACAACGAAAGTGAGAAGGGTCGGTAAGATAGCGACGACGACAGCCAACCAGTTACCTTCTGATGCTAAAGAAGCAGCTAAGATATTTAATGGCGGATTTAAAAGAATAGCTTGGATCGTATCACCGATAGCGGCTAAAGGACCCATGAGCGCGATCTTCAAACTGTCGGCGATATCGGTCTGATAAGCCTCTTCCAAAGCGAGGGATGCGCCAAACTGGACAGCACCGGCCATCGGGTTGGTGTTGTAAAACTGCATGTGTCTTTCGAGGTTGCGGCAGATCTCATCGTTATCGTCGTAGAGTTCTTTGAATGCCGGTACCATTGAGTAAGCATAACCGGCACCCTGCATCTTTTCATAGTTCCAGCACCACTGTAAGCATGCGTTGTAACGCAGAGCTGATTTACTAAGTGTCTTCTTTGACAGTCTCTTATTAGTTCTAGCCATTATTAGCACCTCCTACATACTTGTTCATGAACAGGGCACCTAAAGCACAACCTAATACTGCAAGAGCGATCGTGTTTAAGCCAAGGTAGCCATAGCCTACATAACCGATAAGCATGAATGGCCAGAATTTCTTGATATCCATGTATGACAATAAAAGCGCAAAACCGACTGCCGGTAAAGCGGCACCGACGACTGCCAGACCATTGGATACCCATTCGATACTGTTGGCGAAGTCAGCAAGTACCTGAACGCTGTCGATCATGAGCATACCCAAGAATACCGGGATAGCACGTGACAGGATCCATGGAAGTGTACCACACAATGTCCAAGTTTCAAATAAGCCGATCTTATTTTTAGCCAGGGCACTTTCACCTAAGTGTTGGAATACCGTTGTCGTAGCACGACCCAAGATATCCATCTGCGACATCAAAAGGGCCAATGTGACGGCGATACCAAGACCGACATCATAGCTGCCCGTTCTTGAGGCAACAACTGTACCAAAGACAGTACCGGCGATGTAGTCAGGTATTGTAGCTCCTCCATAAGTGAAGAAACCTAAGCTCATCAAAAGACAAGCCGAACCGATTTGGAATCCCATCTCGACGTTTCCTACCATCAAGCCGGAGATGACGCCGGCCCAAAGGACGTTGTTTATGGAAACACCAGAAAGGGCGATTACCTGGCCGATACCTACGTACAAACCAAGTACGATTCCTAAAACTAAATTACTCATTTAATTCATCCTCCTGCTTCTATGATAATGCAAACGTTTCCAATTGTGCAACCTTTTTCCCAAAGTTTCACATAATTCTCATAAACAAAATCTAAAAAAATTACCTAGTATTTCCTAGGTAATTTAGGTTATCTTATATGATTTGATTATTCTTTAACCATCTCACTAAACGGTCCAGACCCTCTTTGAGGTTGGCACGCGGTGTGGCACAGTTGACGCGAATGTACTTCTGGTAGCGCTCATCAAAGGATACGCCCGGATTGAAGTGGACACCACCCTCTTCCTTGAGACGATCGACAAAATCAAGCGGCAGATCAAAAGCATCTAGGCTTACCCAGGCAAGGTAAGTAGCGTCAGGGATATGCGTCTTGGCCAAAGGCAGGTTCTCCTTTAAGTAATTCTCCAAATACTTGAAGTTAGCTAAGATGTAGGTGTTGCACTCCTTTAACCACTCATCGCCATAGCGGTAAGCCGCTTCAAGAGCCGTGTAACCGAAGATGTTGATCGAAGCGATGCCCACGGCCTTAGCCTCATCCTGAAGCATCTTCATGATCTTTTCGTTTTTGCAAAGGATGTAAGATACTTTGATGCCGGCAAGGTTAAACGTCTTTGTCGGTGCACAAAGGACGACGACATTGTCAAGGTACTCTTCTTTTGTTCCTAAAGCGCTGTGGTGAGTGTGTCCGGGCATGATGAGGTCGCCATGGATCTCATCGGAAATGACATAGACACCGTATTTATAACAGATCGCCAAAAGGCTTTCGATCTCCTCTTTGCTGAAGAGATGACCGGTAGGATTGTGCGGGTTGCAAAGGATAAAGCACTTGATCTTCGGATCATCTTTAAGCTTCTTTTCAAAATCTTCAAGATCGACTTTATAGTTTTCATCTTCGTTCACAAAAGATGTCATAACGACTTCTCTTTTAAGCTGTCTTGGCGTATTTACAAGCGGTGGGTAGCTTGGCATCATGACTAACACCTTGTCATCACTTTCAGTCAAGACGCTCAGCGCCAAATGTAACCCGTGGACGACACCGGTCACAAGAAGGATGTCCTTGGCTTCGATGTCGATGGCGTGATGCCTTTTGACAAAGCTTATGATCTCACTGTTTAGATCTTTCATGGCGACGGTATAACCATAGATACCGTGCTCGGCGCGCTTGACGATCGCCTCCTTGACCTCAGGCACCGTCTTAAAGTCCATATCCGCCACCCAAAGCGGGATGATATCCTTATCACCATACTGATCCCATTTAGTACAATCCGTACCTTTGCGCATTACGACTTCATCAAAATCAAACATTTTCATTCCTTCTTTCTATTATCGCGATCGCTTCTTTAACACTGCCTACGACATGATCGCTGTTTCTTTTGACCTCTTCATTTGCCCATTGCACACAAAAACCCAAAGCGGCATGCCTTATCATCTCAAGGTCATTGCCCTCATCACCGATACAGGCAAGTTCTTTGGTATCAAGACCGTGTTTCTTCAAAAGATACTCGATGCCATACCACTTGTTAGTCTTGGCACTGACGACCTCAAGACTTTTGTGATCGGCATGAAAAGCCTTAAAGTCATCGCCATAGTCTTCGTTTATCTTGGCCATGACTTCTAAAGCGAGCTCATCACTTGCACACATCACAAAAAACTTGAAGATGACTTCATGATCTTCAAAGAAAGTATCAGGCTTTAAAATATTCAGTTTGCCGAGATCTTTGATCTGCATATGCCTTGCGAAATTACCGTATTTGGCCTTGGCATACTCTTGAGGTGTATTGGCATCGATCGTGTAGTCAAGACCTTCAACGCCATCTAAAAAAGCGATCATCCTCAAACCTTCTTCTTTTCTGATCCCGGATATCAAGACTTCATCTTTACCATCACTGACGACTGACCCGGTCGAGCCGATCATGTATTCCGGATAAAGCCCCTGACGATTGAGCTCCTTTAAGAAACTGCAAGGACGCCCGCTGGCGACCCAAAAACGACCGCCCTTTTCCACAAAAGCATTCAGGGCAGCGATGTCGTCTTTAGCGATCGTCTTGTGATCGCTTCCTAAAAGGGTGCCGTCCAGATCTGAGACAAAGATCATTATTATTGAGCCTGTTCTAAGACCTTCTTGAGGTCAGCTACACCATCTTTACCCGTATTTAAAAGGTTGGCTACATCGATGTCACCGAATTCGCGGGAAGTCATGACTTCTAAGACCATCGGCAAGTTCATTCCGGTGATGACCTCGACTTTGTCGTTTAAGATCCTGGCCATGCAGTTGCAAGGACTGCCAAACAAAAGATCGCAAAAGACAAGGACGCCATCGCCTGTATCGACTCTTTCACAAGCCGCCTTTAAGACATCGACGAATTCATCGGGGTTGTCTTCCGGTTTAAGACAGACAGCTTCGACCTGTTTTAAATCTTCTCCCAAAAACAGTTTAACTGTTTCAAGCATCCCTCTGGCGAGGTCTCCGTGACTTGTAATGATTATACCCTTCATCTTTTCTTCCTCCCTAAAGTATAATTCTATTTTCCTTCCATCTTTCTCTTTTTGAAAAACGCCACAAGAAAGATGATACTGAATACCAATACGATAGCGGCCAAGGCATAGTTGAGGATCGCTGTCAAATTGTCAAAATCACTCATCTGCACATTGACACAAAGCAAGATGCTCATAGCCAAACACAAGATGCTGGCCGTGATGATCCGCGCTTGGCTCAGCGGCTCGACGATCCGATCGATGAGCGATGAATTCTCCGGTTTTTTAAAGCCGCTTATGACCTTGAGACTGGGAACGAAATTCTTATAAAACATGAAAGTCATCCCGACATAGATAAAAATGCCAAGACCGATACCCAGCCAAAACTGGTTCAAGACGCTTGTGACGATAAAACCGATGATGATCGCTAAAGGCAGACGTGATTGATAGATCGTATACTTCTTGTATTCATCATCGTCGTTGATCCAATAGCCTTTTTTGTCAAAAATATTGTAGAAGACATAGCGTCCCCTTTCATCTGTGTAGACATGCAAACCTACTAATCTTCCTTTTTTCATTTACCGAGCTCCTTTAAAAAAGATATGATCCTCTCTTTGGTACCTTTAGTCAGTGTATCGAGAAACATCTCATAAGTCACATAGGGAAAATCTACCGGCAAGATGTAAGGACCATAACCGTTAGAGTAAGATACCAAGATACTATTATTAATATTAATATAATTTAAGTAATCCGAAAAGATTTCATTGGGATAAAATATGACCTTAAAAGTTCCAAGAGAAAGGATGCTGATCTTAGCTCCTTTTTGTGCCTTGGTAAGGTCGATACGAGAGCGCATGATCTCGCCATACCTTATCGTCTCAAGCTCCCTCTCACTCAGATCGCTGCGGATCTCATCTAAAGCGATCGGTGCCAGTGTGTGCTCATAGGGCAAAAAATACTCCTTGCAGTCAAGAGCCAGCTTTTGGTATTTTTCTTGAGTTTTAAGACTCTCGATCTTTTTGACCAAGAGCTTTGCAAGTCTTGAGACTTCCTTATAATCCTGGCCCTCTCTTACAAAACGCGAAGAGATGTCGCCCATCGCACCACTGAGATAAGTGAAATCTTCAAGCGGATAGTGCTCATGTAACTCTTTTAGGACAAGTCCTGGAAATTCGCTGCTGAAATAGGGTGTATCGGCACTTAAGATCGTCGGATGACAATTGTAGATGACGATGTTTAAAAGGACATCATTAGCGTCTTTGATCTCTATAAGACTGAGGTATTCATTGTGGGCCTCATAGCCACTTATCCTTGACTTTCCAACTTTATCGAAAGGAGTGGTCACCTTTGCATAGTAAAGATCGCCATACTCTTTGATCGTCATCTTTTCGATATTGGTCTTGATGACCTTTAAAAGATAGCTTCGATATTCACTGTCGCTCACATCATTCCCATAGTGGGTATGCGTCGCTGACGTTATGAGCTTTACATCAGCGCCCACATAAGCCTTTAATTCGGCGTAGAGCTTTTCATCAAAACCCAAAAGATCTAAGGATATGTGCAAGACCTTGATATCTTTCTCAAGATAAAAGATCCGTCCCTTTAGATCATCATGATATTTATCGATCTTTTCTGTCTGCATCAAATGACCGCATTGTCTTGTTGCAAAAGGTGCCGCGATCGAAAACGCACAAAATCCATAACGCATCAGCTTTTCCCCTTGGACTTCTTAAGACTTTCCTTATAGCGCTCAATGATGAGCCCCTGTTTATAATAAACATTCAAATAGCGGATGTCTTTGATGTTAGTCTCATAGTTACTTATAAGCGTCTCGATATCTTCATAGACAGCTAAAAGGATGTTGGGGATGACAAACATGTGGTCCGGTTTGTTTGGATCGTAGGTGATATAGACAAATCCGTTTGGCAGCCGCGTCATCGAACTGTTGAACTTCTCATAGATGACCCCTTCGTGTTTTTTGAGATCTTTATCATAGAACTCGACCTTCAGACACCAGATCGGGTATTTGCGGTTGTTTGAATCTTTGATGATCCTTTCAAAGGTCGTATCCGTGATCTTGGCCAAAGCGATATAGCCATCCTTGACCATCTTGTTGATGATGTTTTTATCGGCATTGTTTTCATAGTACTTGAAAAAGATGAGGAAGACTGTCGATATGACAACCAGTAAGACTATGACTTCCAAACGCGCACTGTACCAGACGGTCGGGTTGAGCGTCAAATAGATTATCGCTGCCAACAAAAGCGCTAAGAAGCTGATTATCATGATATTGCAGCGTCGATTTAATTTAAGTTGCATAAAATTTCCCCTTTTATCTTACCTCATGATACAACATAATAGCCTTGTTGACCATGATATTGTACACATCATCTTTGGGTTTGGTATCATATAATCATGGATATCGTCAAAGAAGTTTTTAAAAAGGTGTCATTCAATAAAAACAAGCTCATCGCCTATGGCTTTAAGCAAATAGACGATCATCTTCACTACGAGCGATCGTTTTATGAAAACTTTAAAGCCGTCATCGATATCGACAGCCAGGGAGAAGTGAGTGCATCGGTCTATGATGAAGATATGGACGAGGAGTATCTGCCGGTCAAAAATAACAGTCAAAACGGTGAGTTCGTTTCCACTGTCCGCTACCACTTCCTGGCTCTTCTTGAAGATATCAAAGCCAATGGTTTTGATAATACTTACTTTCAAAGTCAGCAAGCCAATCGCATCGCCGCCTGTATCAAAGCTGAGTTTGGCGATGAAGCGCTGTTTCTTTTTAAAAAAGACGGCGATAAAGATACCGGTGTCTTCAAAGACAGGACAAACGGCAAGTGGTATGGCATCATCATGAACATCGACTACCGAAAACTCGGCATCGAAAAAGATGGAAAAGTCGATATCATAAACGTCAAACTAAAACCAGATATGATCGACGAACTAATTGCTAATGACGGCTTTCATCGTGCCTATCACATGAACAAGCGCTATTGGCTCTCGATAAGACTTGATGAGACCCTTATAGACGAGGTGATCATGAGCCTTGTGGCTAAAAGTCATGATTCGATTACCATCACTTCAAACGAGTGGATCGTCCCAGCCAACCCCAACTGGTTTGACATCTTTGAATATTGTGACCGTAAGGGCAATATCACTTGGCACAGGATAAAAGGGGTAAGACCAAATGACACTATCTATCTTTATATAACTAGTCCGATCAAAGCCTTGATGTATCGCTTTAAAGTCTTAAAAGCTGATGAAAACGGCATCATCATGAAACGCGAAAGGAAATATCCCAAAGACCGCTATCCCTACAGCACCCTTGTAGCCTATGGCATCAAAACTGTCCGCGGCCCAAGAAAAGTAAGCACCGACTTAAGTGAGCTCTTAAAAGAAGATCAGTGATCATAGACGAATTTTAAAAAGGAGATGACCAAAATGAAAAGCTACTCAGACCATTATTGATCTGTGTATTAGTTCTGGGTCTTACTGCTTGTAGCAATACCCAAATCGAGCCATCACCAACGCCCACTACAAATACTGAAAAGATCCAAGATAAAGATCAAAGTGTCACAAATGAAGATCACACTCCTTCAACTGACTATACAAACATAAGTGATGATTCCTCAGACAGCATTAAAATACAGATAACGACAAGACCACAACAACTCAAAACCCAGAGAAGTCTGAACCTAACAAAACACAATCAAACAATACTTCTTCTAATAATAATTCATCATCAAATAACACATCTTCAAACTTATCATCTAATAGTGGATCCTCTCTTTATGAAATTCCCTCAAGATCTCTATTTCTTCATCTTTGATTTTTGTATATAACATCATACAATTACTTTAGGCACAGTGCCCTCCTTTCTTTTGATCAGTTACCCGTTTAGATCATAAAGAAAGGACTTTTTATATACAACAAAAGATACACCCACACGGTAGTTTAAAGGTGTACCCTAAATCCACGATAGTTTAAATTTCCGTTTTTAACCGGGGTTAATAAGATCTAAAAATTGACAATCAGTTTATAAATGATAATAATATAGATGTGGGATGTGATGACGTATCACATCAGAAAAGAGGAGCTGGTGACTCCTCTTTTATTTAGCACTGCCATCAAAATTTTAGCTACTTCCTAGATAATTCTAAGAATTAGTCTTTTTTATTTATCTCACGGACTATGAGATATAGATAGATCAATTGAATAATGATCTCTACATTCATAAAGTGGGATGTGATGACAGTGCATGGATGTATTATTCATGACTAATACCTCCGAATAAATTATACAATATATGTAAGTTTTGCTTAAAGTTAAGATAACTTACACAATTTTCTTGACAATACCGACAATACCAAAAAGGGTGCGGTATGTCTTTTAGACATTTGCACCCTTGATTTCTATTCTTTGCTCTTAGCTTTTTTGCGTTTTGGTGAAAGTGTTTTATCTTCTGCTTCCTCATCTTTTTGTGCGGGTTCTTGAGCGGTCTTGACACTTACTTCACTCAGTTTCTTCATAGCTTCTTCTTGTTTATAAAGTCTTTCATCTACCCTTAAGAAAGCTTTTTCAAATACTCTGGTTTGATATAAAATAGCCGCAAAGACCAAGATCAGTACTAAGGCCATAAAGACATCACTTTCAAATATATCTTCTAATAACTCAAACATATCTTACTTCCTCCAGGATTCAACACTCCACTCTAAGACGTTGCCGCTTTGCGCATCGATCTCAAATTCGTACTCCATACCATCATAGTAGATCTCACCCTCATAGATCATATACCCGTCGTCGCGATCGAGCTGGATTCGGATATCGTCTGTCGTTGCGCCGTTTACTTTGCCAAGAGCGATACTTTTGGCTTCATCGATACTGATGATGTCGCTTGTGGTATTATTTGTATTTTGTGATTGATAGTAGTGCTCGGCATCGTGATCTTTAGAGATGATCTTGCCATCGGCGACCTTGATCTCATAGTCATATTCAACGCCATTTGCGTAAAACTCAACATCCCAGACCTCTGAACCGTCATCATAATCTTTCTTTGCCCACATGAAGCTTGTGTCAGCCTCACTTACATCGGCATCCACAAGGGCGATCTCTTTAGCTTTAGCCTCATCTATAGATACAGTTTGAAAGTCGCTTGTACTTTGAGCGGGCTTCGTTGATGATTCGCCTTTGGATCCATCTTTGACTGTCGAATTGTCTTTCGAGTCGGAAGTCATATCTTTTGTGGTGTTATCGACAAGTGTATCTCTTTTGATCAAAGAACTGTCAGTGACTTCACCGTTTTTGTTTATGCTGTAGGTGTAATCGTAGTCATCATCGCTGAAAGTTACTGTATAGTGGTTGCCGTTATCGCTTATGGCCAGTGAGCGCAAGCGATCTTTATCAACCGCTGCTTCTTTTAAAGCTATCTTTTTAGCATCGCCCTGATCGATACTCCCTCTATTAGTATTGGCATCGACCGCAAAGGCTATTGCTACGACAACGCCAAGGCCAATGATGACGCCCATGGCTGTCTTTACCGTTTGTGATCTCAATAAACTTTTCATATATTCCTCCTTGTTTATGGCATCAGTTTAAACGACAAAGATTAAAGTAAGATTAAAGAGCCCATTTTTTCAAAAAAATATGTTTTGTCTTCAAATAATCGAAAGACATCAGCCCTTGCAGATCCAAAACAGTAATAAAGGACAAATGTCCTTTTGTCATCGCAAGTCATTTGTCCTTTTGAATAATTATTCTTATTGTTTTTAAGCGAAGAGGCTTACAGTCGGGCGCTGCCTTTTGTGTAAGTTTGAACTACTTCGTAGTCGTCGGCTAAAACGACGATATCGGCATCATAACCGGCGACCAGTTTCCCCTTGCGATCATCGATACCTAAAAGACGAGCCGGGTTTAGGGTGCAGGAATTGATCGCATAGTCCCAAGGGACTAAAGCTTTTTCTACCAATACCTCAAGACCTTTGTTTACCCTGAGCGTCGATCCGGCAAGGTTTCCGGCTTCGACCAAATGCGCACTGCCATCTTCAAAAAGTTCGATCTCCTGACCACCGAAAAGGACTTTTGTGCCCACCGGCAGACCTTTGACCATCAAAGAATCAGTGATCATGACGGCATAGTCACGACCCTTGCTCATGAAGTAGTTGTTTAAAGCTTCCGGTGTCGAGTGGTTGCCATCGCAAATGATCTCACCAAAGACATCCCTTAGACGATACGCTGCTCCGACAAGGCCATTCTTGCGATGATTAAACGGCGTCATGCCATTGTAGACATGAGTCATCGATCTTGCGCCGTTGGCGATCGCCATGCTGGCTTGCTCATAGGTGGCACCGCTGTGACCGATCGAGACGACGACACCGTTTTGTGAAAGATACCTTACAAGCTTAAAGTCGTCATCGGTCTCTGTAGCCATCGTGATGATCTTGATATTGCCATGGGCAGCATTTTGAAACCTCTCAAACTGCTCGATCGTTCCCTTGACGATACACTCTTCAGGCTGTGCTCCCTTATAGACCATATCGAGATAGGGTCCTTCAAAATGGATACCCAATATCTCAGCTCCTTCATAGCCCTCTTCTTTGACCTTGGCGACATTGGCTACGGCCTTAGTGAGGACTTCTTCGGTCTGCGTGATCGTTGTCGGCAAAAAACCGCAGACGCCATCTTTGACGATATTCTTCGTCCAGTTTCTAAGACCTTCTTCATTTGCATCGTTGGTGTCAAAACCATAGGCACCATGCGTATGGACATCGATAAAGCCCGGCACGATCCTCAGATCGCCATAATCTTTATCTACCGGTCTTTCGCCATATTCGTAGATTCTTCTTATCTTACCATCTTCGATCTCGATCTGAGCTTTCAAAAATTGCCCGACGACCCAGACGCGTGTACTTTGAATGATCATTATCTTACCTCGTAATCTTCTGGCTCTAAAAGCGAAGCAGCTTCGGTATCGACCACGACGGTGACTGATGGGTGTTTTTGTAAGATCGAAGCCGGACACTTCTCGCTGATCGGACCCTTGATCATATCGTGGATCGCCTGTGCTTTATTCTTGCCATTTGCCACAAGCAGGATATTTTTGGCTTTCATGATGTTGGCCGGACCCATCGTTATAGCTTCATGCGGCACTTCTTCTCCAAGCGGATCAAAGAAACGGGCATTATCGGTGCGGGTTTGCTCTGTGAGTTCAGTGACATGAGTCGTCTGACTAAAGGGTGTATCCGGCTCATTAAAGCCGATATGACCATCAGAACCGATACCCAATACCTGAATATCGACGACCATCTTTTCCATGGCTTCATCGTAATCCTTAGCATTTTTAGCTAAATCGCCAAGACCGCTTGGAATATGGATGTGGTCCTCAGGAATATCGATGTGATCGAAAAGCTGCTTGTGCATGAAAGTGTAGTAACTTTCACTGTGCTCAAGCGGCAGACCGACATATTCATCAAGGTTAAAAGTATAGATGCCCTTATAGCTGGTGCCGTTTTCCGTGTGATCTTTGATCATGCGCTTATAAAGACCGATCGGACTTGAACCGGTAGCCAGACCTAAGACACTGCCCTCTTTCAGATAAGGCTTCATGACTTCGAAAGCGACATCGCTGACGCCGTCATAATCCTTCGTACAAATTACTCTAAACATTCATTACCTCCCAATAGATATCAATCTATTACCATCATAACCCTTTTTAGCGCTTTTTAAAAGCGCTATCACCTACATTGTGATGATAGTGATCATCTGTTTTTGCAAGTTTACTTTTTTTGGCTCATTAAAAAAGGAGATCTTATGATCCCCATTATGTTATGCCGTCTTTAATTTCTTTGGCGCATAGTACAGATAATAGTAGACGATAAAGACCAAAGATGTGACCGACCAGGATATCCCATAGGCCATGAGCACATCGCCCAAAGTACCCTGCGGTACCACAAAGAGGACCCAGATGACTCGGACACCGACAACACCGATTGCCGTGATCATCGTCGGTACGATACTGTTGCCGACACCGCGAAGACCGCCGGCAATGATCTCAATGGGCGTGTAAGCGATCCAGAAAGGTGCGACCACAAAGATGATGCCGGCACCGATACTGATGACGCTCGCATCGCTGTTGAAGATGCCGATAAGACCCGGGGCAAAGATATAGACAACGATCAAGATCCCGACCGTTATCGCCATCGATAAGGCCAACCAGCGGTTGAGACCTTTTTTGACCCGGCTTATATTTCGAGCGCCGAAGTTTTGGCCGACAAAAGTAGTTATCGCAATGCCTAAAGCTCCGACCGTCTGCCAATAGAGCTGGTCGATCTTGCCATAAGCGGTAAAGGCAGCGATCGAATCGACACCCAGACGATTGATGCTGGAATTGATGACAAGATTGCTTATGGAGTAAAGGACCGATTGAATCCCGGCGGGGATACCGATCTTGATGATATCTAAAGTTATATCCTTATCGATCTTCAACTCTTTAAGTTCTAAGTGCAAGGCATCTTGGCTTTTCATCAAAGAGAGGACGACCAAAGCAGCCGACACCGTTTCCGCGATGACCGTTGCGACCGCTGCTCCGGCAACACCCATATTGAAAGTGGCGATAAAGACGATGTCAAGGATCGTATTGATGATGCTGGCGACGATCAGATAGTAAAGCGGATGCTTGCTGTCGCCAACCGCTCTTAAGATCGCGCAGCCGATATTGTATATGAGTAACGGTATCAGACCGACAAAATAGATATTGGTATAAGAAGTCGACATCCCTAAGATCGAACTTGGCACACCCAGAGCACTCAAAGCCATCTCAGAAGTAAAGATACAGATGATACTGAACACCAGGCCGACAACGATCGAAAGTGCCAGGGCCGTATGGACTGTCTTAGAGACCTTATTGTAGTCAGAGGAGCCGAAGTATTGTGAGATCAAAACAGTAGCTCCACTTGCTAAACCGACAAAGAATCCGACGTAGAGATTGACGTAGGTTCCCGTCGTCCCGCCGACAGCCGCCAGAGCTTCTTTACCCAAGAAATTACCGACGATCAGGGCGTCTACGGTGTTATACAATTGTTGAAAAAAAGTTCCAAATAAGATCGGAAAGAAAAACATCAAAAGCGGCTTTATGATCGGACCGCTTGTAATCTTAAGGGAACTACTCACGTCTTAGAATTATAAACAACCCTTTGATAAAATCAAGACGGTTAATAATAAATTTTCATTAAATACAGTCCGCAGGCATCGATGTTGTACCTTTTGGTATCTTTAGAGGGCTCTGCAAGCATTTTTTGCACCTCTTGGATCGTCTTTTGCCCACGACCGACATCGATCAGTGTCCCGACGATCATCCGGACCATATGTCTCAAAAACCCGTCACCTTTGATATCGATGAGCAATAGATCATCGCGCTTTTCGATATCAAGATTAAAGATCGTTCGCACCTGATCGCTTTTCACTTCAAGCGGGGTCGTATTAAATGAGCTGAAATCATGACGTCCGACAAATAACTTGGCCACTGCTATCATCTTTTCGAGGTCGAGATCATAAAAACACTGATAGGCAAAACCGTCTAAAAACGGTGAATACTCACCGGTATTGATGATGTAGCGATAGTACTTGCCCTTACAGTTGTAGCGGCAGTGAAAATCAGAAGCTGTGACTTCGGCTTTATTAATATGGATGTCTTTGGGCAAAAGGGCATTGAGACTTCCTTTTAAGCGGTAGGGATCGATGTCCTTTTGGGCATCGAAGTGGAATACCTGATCTAAAGCGTGGACTTTACTGTCAGTCCGTGAAGCCATGATGATCTTTATCTTTTCCTTAAAAATGACCTCAAGCTGCTCTTGGATCACATCCTGGATCGCCAGTCCATTGATCTGGCTTTGAAAACCGACGTAGTTATTGCCTCTATAGGCGACATGACAGAGATATCTCATAAGAAAAGCGCTAAAGCGATCATGGCCAAAAGTATTAAAATCGCCCCGACAAGCAAGATGTAGTCACGCCTTACATAGTGCAAGCGCCGATATCTCGTCCTTTGGGCATCGGGAACATAGCCTCTGGCTTCCATGGCATTGGCCAATTCATCAGCTCTTTGCAAGGACACCGAAAAAAGCGGAACGACCAAAGAGACGACCGCAGTGATCTTTTCTTTGAGTTTGCCCTCTTCAAAATCGACACCTCTTGATTTTTGCGAGTTCATGATCCGAATGGTCTCTTCGATGATCGTCGGGATAAATCGCAAAGCGATCGAGATCATCATCGCGATCTCATGGGCCGGGACCCCGATCCTTTTAAACGGCCCCAAAAGATACTCGATGCCCAAAGTCAGATCGAGCGGTTTTGTCATCATGGTCAAGATCGTAGTGAGCATGATCATCAAAAACAGCCGGATGATGATGTAAAGCGTATTGAAGATCGCATCGGCATAGATCTTTACAAAGCCGATATCGACCAGTAGCTGGCCCTGTTTCACACTCAAAATATTGACCACAAGCAAAAAACACATCATGAAGATCAGAGGTCTAAAGGCCCTGATGATGACTTTGAATTTGATCTTGGAAACTTTGACGACAAAAGATATCGCTAAAGCTAATACGACATAACCTGTCCAGCCGGCCGGGATGAATATCGCCACCAGCATCACAAGCATCGCCAAGATCTTGGCACGCGGGTCAAGGCGATGGATCGGTGTATCAAGCGGGATGTATTTACCAAAGACGATATTATTCATGATTACCTCCAAGGGCAACTGCGAGATCTTGGATACTGTAGATATTGTCAAGTTTTAGACCCTTGTCCATTAAGAGATCTTTAAGCTTGACGATCTTGGGTTCAATGATCGCATGGCTTTTTAAAAGCGCACGATCTTCAAAGAAAGAATGCGCATCTTGTTTGCAGACGACCTTGCCGTCTTCCAAAAGTACGACTTCATCGGCACTTTCATAGACGATCTCGTTATCGTGAGTGACCAGGATGATCGTCTTGTGAAGTTTTTTATTCAAAGCGCTAAAAAGAGCGATCATCTCTTTAGTGCCGCGCGGATCAAGACCGGCTGTCGGTTCATCCAAAACGATTATATCCGGATCAATGGCCAAGATCCCGGCGATCGCCGCTCGTCTTTTCTGACCGCCGCTTATATCCAAAGGACTGCGCTCATAGTAAGATTCATCAAGACCGACAAGTCCTAATGCCTCCTTAGCACGAGCGATAGCTTCTTCTTCACTAAACCCGAAATTTTTCGGACCGAATGCGACATCCTTTAAGATCGTCTCTTCAAAAAGCTGATACTCGCTGAATTGAAAGACCAGGCCGACCTTTCTGCGAAGAGCTTTGAGACCCTTGGGTTTTTTATCGGAGGTTATCGTAAAATCAGCGATCGTAAGCGTACCGCTGCTTGGCAAAAGCAGGGCGTTTAAATGCTGGATCAGCGTCGACTTCCCGCTTCCTGTCTTACCGATGATCGCCGTGATCTTGCCCTCGCTTATCTCAAGGTCGATATCTGAGATCGCTTTTGTGGCATAGGGCATGTCCGGCGAATAGATATAACTCAATTTTTCAAACTTGATCGCCATATTTCCTCCGCCAGATCTTCGATCTTAGCTACATCCCTGATCATGATGCCTTTTTCCTTCAGGGCAAAAGCCACCTTATAGGTAAAGGGTATATCTAGCCCGATGGCCTCTATCCCCTCTTTGTCTTTAAAGGTATCTTCCGGTCGACCGCTCTTATAGAGCTTGCCGTCATTTAAAACGATGACATAGTCGCTGTTTAAAGCTTCTTCGATATCATGAGTGATCGAGATGATCGTGAGCGCTCGATCGCTGTGCAGGTCATGGATCGTCTTTTTGATCTCTTCTTTACCTTTGGGATCAAGCATACTGGTAGCCTCATCGAAGATGATGATCTGTGGCTGCATCGCTAAAACCCCGGCGATCGCCACGCGCTGTTTCTGACCGCCGGAGAGGTTTGTCGGCTCTTTTTCCAGCTTATCTTTCATATCGACAAGGGCGGCATAGCGCTCGATGATCGCATCCATCTTTTCCGGATCGACACAATAGTTCTCAAGTCCAAAAGCGATATCTTCCCTGACACTTGAAGCTATGAACTGATTGTCGGGGTTTTGAAAGACGATGCCGAGTTTTCTTCTGATACTCTCGATGCTTCGCTCATTCAAGATCTCGCCATCGATTAAGATCTCACCGCTTTTAGCTACCAAAAGGCCGGAGATGAGCTTAGCGATCGTGCTTTTGCCAGAACCATTATGACCCAAGATCGTTGTATAAGTACCTTTTTCAACCGCAAAACTTACGCCTTTAAGCGCATCGTTATCTTCCTCATAGGCAAAATAAACATCTTTGACTTCGACGACGTTTTTCATAATGCCCATATATAATACCATTATTTTTCTGAATTATTCATCTTTTTGTCATCGCAAAATACGATCCGACCATAAGCCACAAGCCAAACACCGCCATACAACACCAAAAACACCGAAAGCGTTATGAGCACAAGCGGGATCATAAAAAAGGAGATATAGGGGATAAAGTTGCCAAACAACCAACACACCGCTACAAAGATCAGAGCGATGATGATATCTATCCGCCAGCGTTTTAAGACAGTGCACAGATAACCGGGTCCAAAAAGATCATATTTTCGCATCATGTCGCCCGCAAGCCACAAGATCAGTG
>CALUZL010000144.1 GCA_944325295.1 uncultured Erysipelotrichaceae bacterium
CGTCAAGATCGCTGATCAAACATTTTATCATTATTTAAAAGCCCTCCCTGACATCGTTATCAGCCAACGATACTCATCAAAGTACATGATCAAGTTCTGATAGTTGAAATTGGTCAAGATCTCATCGATGACCATCTTGTTGTGAAAGACTTCATCGATCTCATGTGGTATGAACTCATTTTCAAAGTAATGACTGTCTTTGGGATTATTGCCGCCATCCCAATAGATGACGACCTGAGCTTTAGCACCGCTTTCGCCCCAAGTTATCGATTTCTTAAGGATCATCATGACGACCGTCTTTTCCTTTAAGTGGTTATTGAGACCGGTAAGACAGACCGTGTTATTTTTAACGATCGATTCATCGGCGTTTTCCATAAGCGTCAACTCATCGATAAAATCGGTAAATTTTACTTCATCGTCAGGAAATAAAAACTTCCCGAGCTCTAAAATGACCTCATCTTGGTTTTTGGCATTCACGTCCTGTAAAACGTTTTTTTCCGGTAAAAAATAGGCAAAAGACTCATCCTGGATCGAACACTTCAACATCAAGATCTTGTGAAGGTTCATCTTGTAATTCTCATCAAAGAATGTCGTCGTATAGACGATATCCGTTTTCGATCCGACAAACGCCAGTCTGTCCTGATCATAGGAGGTAAAGATGATGCTGTATTGCTCGGTGTCTAATTTTTGAAGCTCATAGAGTTCAAGAACATCGATCCTTTCAAAATAACCGTTGAAATTGCGCAGCAAACGCTCTTTAATGAGGTTTCCGACCAGCTTGTCAAAACGGGAAACAACGGCACAGACGATTGGCCTTCGCTGGTGTGGAAAGTGCCCGAAATAGGGTCGTATGAGATTGCTGAGATAACATATCTCTTCACTGGTCACGATACCGCTATAGTTTTTATGAAGATAGACTAAAGCTTGAAAAGCCAGCTTTCGCGCCATGAGCGATACATCCTCGCTCATCAGAGAATCGAAGCGGTTGGTGTAAAGATGATAGCGACTGCGGATCAGGTAAGACTCGACATACAGTGAAAAAGTGTCGATCATCTGCAGATCCTTATTGAGATAGCTGAAATTGTTCAACTCGTGCAGATGTTGGATCACATCAAGTGCGATATCTTTAGATCGGATCCGATTGTGCGGGAAGAGATCATTGATATCGAGGTTAGTCCGCCAAGCCACAAGCAACATCGTCAAGTAGATGACGTCGCTGTCATTAAAGTGTACACCTAGATATTTGCCGCTCTCATTTAAGATCAAACGCGCAACATAATAACAGTTGCGATTGGTAAAATGAGAGATCGTATCATCGTCATAGTCGAGCACATTGCCCATCTCGTTTCTTATCTTCCAAACGTAGATGCTTCTGGCGATCGTACTGACGGCCCATTGTGACAAGTTCAGATCTGAATACGTCGACTGAAAACTCAAAATGATCTCTTGAAGATCCCTTATTGTCTTTTGGTCAGTGACATATCTTGCAAAGCGCTCATCCTGACTCAGGGCAATTCCGCAGTGTTCATAGAACATGTACTCATAATAGATGACATTTCGAATATCGTGTTCGCTGCCGCTGATCTTGATCCCGTGTTTGCTTTTAGAGATTATGGAAAGATCAAACTTGCTCAAAAACAGTTTTGCCTGATCCAGTGCTTGTTTGATGCTTGTGGAATTTATAAACATGAGATCCATAAAGAATTCCGTCTTTATGTAGTCAGGACTTGCCAAAAGCTCTCTGATCATGACATGAGCACGCAACATCTTGATGTTGCCAAAAGCTTCCGCATTATCGAACTTGTTGAGATAATTCTTGAGGACCGCAAATTTATCCGGATCGTTTATCTCTAGCCAAAACCCGAGACCGCTCTTTGATCTGATGCTTGCCCCATAGGCGCCAAGATCATAGTTTAGTGAAGACAAATAAGTTCGCACTGTCTTTGAAGACAGCCCTAACGAGTTTGCAAAATACTGACTCGATTGCGGTTCATTGTTTTTTTGCATCTCTAACAAAAGCGCAAGTTGGGTAGTATTGAGATCGATCATTTTATCTTCTTTCACACCAATATTTTACTACAAATATGGACAAGGAGAAACAATTAATGTTTCTCCTTGTAGAATAGTCTTTGATGTAAAATTTCTATTAAGCTAAGATACCGAATGCGCTCAAAACAATAGCGACAACAAGAACGATGATAATCATTTTAGCTGAAGTCATCTTCTTGATATCTAAGCCAAAATAGATAAGAATAACTGTCAAAACGTTAGCGAAGTTAGGAATGATCGAGTTTACAAGATCATCTAAGTTCTGAGTAACTTCACCGATCGTCCAGCTGAAACCAAAGTGAACTTTTACGGTCGTAACGACAAGAGCACCAACGACTGATAGACCAAGTACGGCGGCAGCATCTGTCAAACGTTTTAACTGAGCACTGCGGCTGGTAACGAATTCAACACCCTGTTTGTAAGCTGTGAAGAACAGTCTGTAGAAGATAATCCATAAAACAGTACCGAATGTCTGAGCGATGACCCAACCGAAGATACTGCCTTCCAGTGCCGAGTAAGCAGCGATAGCGCCGAATACAGTTGCGAACATAACGAAGATGATCGCATCACCCAAACCGGCCAAAGGACCCATCAGGGCTGTACGCATATCGACAGCTGTCTGTGTTGCGTCCGGTTCTTTTGTTGACTCGATAGCGATACATGCACCGAGGATCAAGTTACCAAACCATGGTTGTGTGTTATAGAATTTGAAGTGGTCTTCATATTTCTTGGCTAAGAGATCGGGATCATCACCATAGATCTTTTCCATAGCCGGATGAATCGAATATACCCAACCACCAGACTGCATCGTTTCATAGTTGAATGGTGATTGACGCGTAAACATATAACGATTTATACAACGATATAAATCTTTCTTTGTTAACTCTACCTTGTTACTCATCATAGTCCTCCCCATTAGCACCAGCTGCTACAACTGAACCCGCATTGTCTTTGATCTCTAACTGACGGTAGATAACGAAAGCGAAGATCAGAGCGAACAAGCTTATCGCAACCATAGAAAGACCTAAGTAAGCGGCACAAGCGAAACCAAATACGATAAAGATACCATATTCTCTAACAGGCAAGTATTTCATAAGGATGGCAAAACCGACTGCCGGTAACATACCAGCTGCGGTGTTTAAACCTTTTGTCAACCATTCAGGCATTGCTGCTAAAAGACTTGTGATAATACCGCTACCGACTGTCATAACGAGTAATACCGGCAATGTGTAAAGAGTAGCTCTGAATACGTTATAGCCGTGTGGGAAAATACCCAATTTATTGAATTCTTTTCTAGCGGCAACTCTCATCTCACCATGTAAGAAGAACGAACCACACATCTTGGCGATGATATCAAATTCTGTACCCAAAGCAGCGACAGGAACACCTACGGCAAGACCGGCTTCCATGCCCTGACCGGTGCCGATAGCGAAAACAGTACCAACGATCGTTCCTAAGTTGTAATCAGGAACACTACTGCCTCCATAACCACCGACACCCAAGCCCATTAAGCAAAGGGTACCACCAACTGTCAAACCAGTTGTCATGTCGCCCATGATCAGACCTACGATCATACCGTGTAAAACGGCAGAAGCATAAGTGAAGATCTGGACGTTACTTCCGGTAACTGTGAATAACCATGTCCACAAGCATACCAGAATTACTTGCATAGCCGAAAACATAAATTTTCCCCCTTCTAATTAGTTCAATATGTCATCACAGACGATGAGCGGATCTCTTGGCAAGAATTGACATGTGATCTGAACGCCGCCATCATGCATCTCTTTGAGCATTCTTTTCTCGTCAGCATTCACGCGTACAGTCTTGTTGAGGACCGTCGTCTCACCGGTATTCTGTGTAACATTACCTAAATTGACACGCTTCATCTCGACACCGTTTTTCCACAGCTCATAGATGTCAGAGACCCAGCGTCCTACGACAAATACTCTTTGATTAGTATAATTGCCGTTTTTGATATTTGCTGCTGCTTTTTCAGGCGAGAGCACTGACAGCGAGCAGCCTGTAGGACAAGCCATCTTCAATGTCTGGCGAAGCATCTGGTTATCAACAGCCTTTTCATTGACGACCATAGCTCTTGTGCAGTTATTTTCCGGGATCCATTGTGTAGCAACGATACCGTGTACCATACGATCATCGACTCTTACATCAACGATTCCGCTATCCATCTTGTATTCATTCATAACAGATATACTCCTCCTCTATTGAAATCGCACGACTTTCTTACGTTAATCATTTTAACGATGTAAGCGTTTGATTTATAGGGATTAGTTTTCTGTTTATTCAGGCCAAATGAAAGCCCGTTTTCGCAAATGTATCACACAGTTTACCCAAATTCTGGTTTTTTTTCAATCTTTTTCCACATTTATATGGAAATTAGTGCATAAAAATTAACGATCAATCCTTTTTAACAAGCCCTTACATTACCTAAATACTCGTTTTTTGGACTTTTGTTGCATAACTACCTTAAAAACTTCCCTTTTAAAGGTTTTGGATCAGATGGCCGACATACACTTCAGCATCGCCCTTTCTGAGGTTTGTTGATATGCCATCATGGCCGCCATTAAACTCGCTGGCCTCAACGACATAGGTCGTCATACCATTGGCATAGCCCCAGACAAAGCAGACCGGATAAGCACTTGATCTTCTTATCTGTTTACCGAAAGCACTGGCTAACTCACAGGGGATGACGACCATTTCGATATCGCCCCACTTGATTATCGTACTTTCAAAATCGTTGTGGATGTGCGGTGTTTTAAGTTTGCGCTCATAGCCGGCGATCTCACTTAACAGCCACTTGCGCGAATCAAATTCCGTTTCGACCTCAAGCCGCTTTTCAAGCTCGGCCTTTTTGGCGGCAAGACCGCTCAGATCCGGATCGTAATCGACTACATGCTCGATGACTTTAGCCTCGATATCCTCAACATCGACATCGATCGCATCCGTAAAACCGGCAACTCTGGCAGCTATACCAGCACTGACCCTTTCAAGTTCGGCAAAATCATTATTGTGACGATACAATCTGTTTGAGATGTCGCCACAGTTACCGTTCATCATCAGCGGCTCGACGCCAAGATATGGTTTTAAATGTCTTCTGACATTG
>CALUZL010000145.1 GCA_944325295.1 uncultured Erysipelotrichaceae bacterium
ATACATTCCCGACTATTTTAAGACCCTGCGCTATTTCAGCGGCTTTACCGGTTCTTTGGCACAGCTCATCGTAACCTTTGAGGAGGCATATATCTTTGTCGACGGCCGCTATCACACCCAGGCTGAAAACGAAGCCGGAAGTTTCGGCATCAAAGTCATGAAGCTAGGGATGGAAGGGGTCATGGACAGCGAGACGTTTTTAATAAAGAAATGTCAGGGTCAAAAGATCGGCCTTGATGGCAAATGTGTCAGTGCCGCTTTGGTCAAACGACTCAAAAAGATTGGTCTTTGCATCAAGAGTATCGATATTTATAGTGACATCTTCGCCGAGCGTAGCGCCCTTAGAGATGACATGCTCTATGAGATCGATCGCAAGTATACCGGTCTCAGTCGAGCACAAAAGCTCGACATCGTCTTAAGGGTCCTAAATAGCAAGTGTCATATCGTAAACAATCTGGAAGCGATCGCCTACATCTTGAACCTTCGCGGCAACGATATCGCCTATACGCCGGTATTTTTAAGTTATCTTGTCTTTTATGGGGGCGATGTCTATCTCTTTGTGAAAAAAGAGCGACTGAGCGATATCATCATCGAAGGTCTAAACCGTGACGGCGTCATCATCAAAGCTTACGAAGAATACTACGACTTTTTAAAGACGATAAAAAATACTGTGATCCTGCTCGATCTGAACAAGGTCAATTATGAAGCTTATCGCTGTCTTAACTCTTCAAACAAGCTCATTGATATGCGCTCGATCATCGAAGATCTGAAATCTTGTAAAAATAAGACTGAGATCAAAAACGCCAAGTTGGCCCATATCTATGATGGGGTGGCCATGGTCCGCTTTATGAAGTGGTTAAAGGAGAGCGATCTTGAAGGTAAAAACGAGTACGATCTAAAGGTGAAGCTCAATCGTTTCCGCTTGGAATACAAAGCTTTCGATCTCAGTTTTGAGCCGATCGTTGCCTATGCTGCCAATGCGGCAATGATGCACTACAGCCCGACAGCGACAAAAAACACACCGGTCAAAAACGAGGGGATCTTGCTTGTGGACAGCGGTGGGCAATACTTTGAAGGCACGACCGATATCACCAGGACCTTCGCTTTGGGCGAGGTGAGTGAGGAGATCCGCTATTACTTCTCGCTGGTCTTAAGGTGCATGTTCAACTTACAAAGCCTGCGTTTTTTAGAAGGCATGAGCGGTTACAGTATCGACGCCATAGCTCGCAAGGACCTCTGGCAGGTCGGTGTCGACTACCGTTGTGGGACGGGACATGGGGTCGGTCAGACCCTTGCGGTCCATGAGACCCCGCCCAGCATCTCTCACACTAAAAACGCCCTGACCGAAACAGCGCTTCGCGAAGGTAATATCTTCTCGATCGAACCGGGTGTCTACTTTGAAGGCAAGTATGGGATCAGGTGTGAAAATCTGGTCTTGTGCAAAAAGGCGCTGAAGAATGAGTATGGTCAATTTATGGATTTTGAAGTCCTGACACTGGTACCTTTTGATCGCGACCTTATCGATACCAAAGTCTTAGGCACTGAAGCTTTGAAAGAGTTAAACGCCTATCATGAGAAGGTCTATATGGCCCTTGCACCCTATCTTGACGACAGTGAAAGAGCGTTTTTAAGAGATTGGACAAGACCGCTATGAAACTTTTGAATTGGAATGTCAATGGCCTTCGGGCTTGTCTGAGTAAGGGCTTATTGGATTTTATCGCCAAGGAAGATCCGGACATCATCGCCTTTGAAGAGACTAAGATGCAGCCCGAGCAGCTGACCGTTACATTTGATGGTTATCATCTGTACATGAACAGCGCTGAGCGCAAGGGCTATAGCGGAACGATGGTCTTAACTAAAAGAGAACCATTGAGTGTCAGCTATGATATCGCCGGTGAAGATCATCCCAAAGAGGGCAGGGTCATCACTTTAGAATATCCGGAGTACTACTTTGTTTGTGCTTACGTCCCCAATTCCAAGGATGGACTCTTGCGTTTGCCCTATCGGGTCCATTGGGAAGAGGATATGCGAAAACACCTAAAGGCCCTCGACCTTAAAAAACCGGTCATCTATACCGGCGATCTCAACGTCGCTCACAATGAGATCGACCTTAAAAATCCGGATACTAACCATTTTAACGCCGGTTTCTCAGATGAAGAACGTGAACAGTTCAGTAAACTTTTAGCCAGCGGCTTTAAGGATACTTTTAGGGAACTCTATCCCGATCGGATCAAGTACAGCTGGTGGTCATATCGCTTCAGGGCCCGGGAAAAGGGGATCGGTTGGCGGATCGACTATTTTGTCGTATCGGAAAGACTTATCGGCAAAGTCAAGGATTCCCTGATATATGATGACGTATATGGTTCTGATCACTGCCCGGTGGGCCTGATCATTGATTTGTAGGAGGGTGTATGATAAAAGATTTTTTAAGAGCTAACAGCGAAGCGATGCTTAAGGATCTGAGTGAGCTTGTAAGTTATCGCTCTGTCTTCAGTGAAGATGAGCCGCCTTTTGGCAGCGAAAACCGCAAAGTCTTAGCTGCTGCTTTAAAGCAGATGGAAAGGGTCGGACTTAAAAGTGTGAACCTCGATAACTATTGCGGTTATGGCCAGATCGGAGCGGGCGAAGAGATCGTCGGTATCTTGGCTCACCTTGATGTCGTACCGGAAGGCGATGGTTGGGACAGCGATCCCTATGTCCTGACCCAAAAAGGCGACAAGCTTTACGGGCGGGGCGTATCGGATGACAAAGGCGCCGTTATCGGTGTACTCTACGCTTTAAAATATCTCATCGAAAGCGGTTATGAATTTAAAAAACGAGTCCGTTTGATCGTCGGTTGCAATGAAGAGACCGGTTCAAGATGTATCAAACACTACGTTGAAAAAGAAGGACCGATAACTATGGGCTTTACTCCCGATGCCAACTTTCCCGGGATCTTTGCCGAAAAGGGGATCTTGGGTGGGACGATCAGAGCTAAGTCGGACAAGATCGTCGCCATAAAGGGCGGCACCGTCAGCAACGTCGTCTGCAAAGAAGTCCTTGCCAAGATCGAAAAAGGAAGTTTCGATGCCAAGATCTTAAAGGATTACTTTAAAGACAATGACCTTGAATATTCGATCGTCGATGTCGACGGGTATACGATCGTCGATGTCTTGGGCAAAGCGGCTCATGCCTCGACCCCTGACCTTGGCAAAAACGCGATCAATCATCTCTTCTTAGGCCTTTATCAAGCCGGACTTGATGACGAACTGGTACGCTATTTCTATGAGCGAATAAGACTTGACAATCACGGCTCACTTTTCGGTTGTGATAAGCTGGCCGATGAGTACAGTGACCTGACGATGAACCTTGGGGTCATAAACGGCGATGCGGACAAGATCGAGATCAGTGTCGATATCCGCTTCCCGGTCACGCGCTCACTTGCAGAGGTTAAAGAAGTTGTAATGAAGGGTCTAAATTATAAAGCAGTCAGTTTTTCAGAAGATGGTCGTGGCGCAAACCCACTGTTTTTTGATACGGAAACGCCGTTTGTAAAAGCTTTAAAGAGGGCGTATGAAAAGGTAACGGGTGATGACAAGACGCCGATGGAATGTATCGGCGGCGGCACCTATGCCAAAGCGATCGGCAATTGTATCGCCTTTGGTTGTGAGTTTATCGGCAATGACAACCATATCCACGATGCCAATGAATCGTTGAACCTTGAAGATCTTTACCGGCAGATCGCGATCTACATTGAAGCGATCAAGAACTTATGTGAGGTCTGAGATGAAGACGAAGCTGGCACTGATCTATGATTTCGATAAGACCCTTTCGCCCAAAGACATGCAGGAATTCCATCTTCTGCAAAGGCTCGGCTATAAAGATCCGGAAGACTTTTGGCGAAAGTGCAATGAGCTTTCCCAAAAGACTAATATGGACGGGATCTTGGCTTACATGTACAATATCGCCAAAGAAGATCCTTCGATCACTCGCGATGTCCTCAAGAGGGAAGGATCCTACATCAAGTACTTCAAAGGCGTCGAAAGCTGGTTTGACAGAGTCAACACTTATGCCAAAGATAAAGACATCGAAGCTGAACACTACATCATCTCAAGCGGGCTCAAAGAGATCATCATGGGCACTACGATTGCCAAGGCCTTCAAGAGAGTCTACGCCTGCTCATACTATTACGATAATGAAGGGAAGGTCCTCTGGCCTGCCCGCGTCGTCAACTATACGACCAAGACCCAATATCTCTTTCGCATCAACAAGGGCGTCTTAGATGAGACCAATGACATCGATCTGAACCGTTCAACTCCCGATGAGGACAAATACATTCCCTACAGTCGGATGATCTATTTTGGCGACGGACTTACCGATGTCCCCAGCATGAAGGTCGTCACCGGTTTTGGTGGGGTCTCGATCGCTGTCTATGGTCAAAATACCAAAGACAAGACCGCTCAAAACTTAGCCAAAGAACTCTATGAGCACAAAAGGGCGACTTTTATGGCTAAAGCGGATTACAGCGAAGGTTCAAAGATCGAAAAGATCGTGTTTGCGATCATCGATAAGGTCGCACTTGAAGAAAGGATGAACCGGTTCCGTGATTGAACATTGTCTGAGACTTAAAAGAGGCGCCGATATCAAAAAAAGTATCGAAAACTATTGTAAAGATCAAAAGATCGATACAGCTATCGTGCTTTGTGCTGTCGGCTGTGTCTTGAAATATCATATTCGTCTGGCCAAAGCCATCGACTCTATTGAAAATGAAGAACAGATGGAGATCATCGCTCTTATAGGGACTATCTCTAAAGGCAAGGCCCATCTGCATATCGGCCTTAGCGATGATAAGGGCAAGATGATCGGCGGACATTTAAAAGAGGGAACGCTTGTCGATACGACTCTGGAGCTTGTGCTCGGTGAGCTTGAAGGTTATAAAAGCGAGCGTTTATTCGATGAAGAGACGGGCTATGATGAGATCGTTTTTGTAAAGAGAGACTTTTAAAGGTCTCTTTTATGAGTGTCACAATTGTGCTTGTCAGTCATTATGATTATAATAAGTGAGTCAAAGGAAGAGTATGGATAAGATTATTAAGGTAGTAAAGGCGGATATAAAAGAGATCACGATCGGTGGCGAAACTTATATCGTAAATGATTCATTAAAGACGTTGTGTAAGAAGATATTGCGCCTTTATGAGATCATGATCGCCATCTTTGTGGTCATCGGTATCAACGTCGCTCCGATGATCGGTTCCAGCGGCTTTTTTGCGGATATGTTGTTTGTGGTGATACTTTTGGCACTGCTCAGTTTGGTATTCAACTTTTTGGCAGAGTTTCTTTTAAAGAAGGCGGTCAGAGGATGAATATCCTTTTTAATATCATCTTGATCGTACTGGCTGTCGCCTTGACGCTTTATCATCTGTTTCAGGGCCGAAAGGTCATAAGAGAGTGCCGATGCGGCAATAAGATCGTCATCGGACTTTTGTTTTTTGGCTGCGGGCTCATCGCTTTTTTGAAGTATGGCGATATCCTTTCGATGATAACTTTGGCGATCTTGGCGATCTGCGGCGGTCTATACAGTGTCATTCCCAGCGGCTTTGCCAAAGACGGCTTTATCATCTTGGGCAAATTCTTTCCTTATGGCGATTGTGACGAGATAAAGATCGAAGCGACAGCCAAAAGGGTCGAGATCTCGTTTCGGTATAAAAGGGGCGTGCGTTTTCTCTTTGGTGAGCTGAGCGAGCGCAAAGAGCTTGAAAATCTGATAAGAAAGGTGAGAAGTGAGGGTAAGTTATGATAAATGTTTATATTGTTTCAGGATTTTTGGGAAGCGGCAAGACGACTTTTATCAAGCAGCTTCTGAAAGGCGATCTTAAGGATGTCTTACTTATCGAAAACGAGTTTGGTGAGACAAGTATCGATGCCCACCTGTTTGCCAAAGGGCTCAGGATCAAAGAGATCAACAGCGGTTGTATCTGTTGCAGCTTAAAGGGCGATCTCAAAGACGCCTTAGCGGAGATCAAGAAGCTGGATGTTAAAAATTTGATAATCGAGCCGTCGGGCGTTGGCAAGCTTTCAGAGATCATGGCCGTCATCCTCATGGATGACGATCTCAGGTTAAAGAGCCACATCTGTATGGTCGATGCCAAAAAAGCACTCGCTTATCATCGCAATTTCAAAGAGTTTTTTGACGATCAGGTCATCGGCGCCAATGCGCTCATCCTTTCAAAGACTGAAGAACTTGACGATGAAAAGATCACCTCTGTCGTCGCTATGCTAAAAGAGCTAAACGATGAAGTCAACATATTGACAAGACCTTATCTTAAAAAAGATCCTCATGAGTTAATGGAACTTATTAGTGAGAATACCTGTGAGTGTGAGTGTTGTGTCGGTTGTTTTGAAGAAGATGATATCGCTCATCTTCACCATGACCATGACCATCACCACCATCATGCCGATGAGATCTTTTCCGAGATAAGTTTTAAAACAGAGCACATCTTTACCAAAGAGGAACTCTTTAGATCTTTGGCTGCTATCAAAGATGAAGTCGTCAGGGCAAAAGGGATCGTAAAAAGCGATAAGCTCAGTCTCTATTTTGATATAAGCGGTGACGATATAAATATCTATCGGGCAGCCTACGACAAAGAACCGATCGTCGTCTTTATCGGTACTGATCTGGATGAGACATCTTTGAAGGAAAGGTTTTCATGATCAAACCGCTATATATCTTCAGCGGTCTTTTAGACAGCGGCAAGACCTCGGTCATCAAAGAAACACTCTACGACCCTCACTTCAATGAAGGCGAGCGCAATTTGATCTTGGCCTTTGAAGAGGGCGAAGAGTCTTATGACAAGCGCTTTTTAAAGGATACGAATTCTTTTTTGATCGTCTTAGACAGCATCAAAGATCTGACTTTAAAAAAGATGCAAGAGCTTGAAAGCGACTTTGAATTTGAGCGTATCATCATGGAATGCAACGGTCTTGAAAACGAAGCAGCCTATCTCAAAGAGCACGGTCTTATAAACAATTGGGAGATCGCCCAGATCCTGACGGTCGCTGACGCCTCGCTGTTTCGCTTGCAGATAAATAATCTTCGCCAATTCATGTACGATCACTTCAAGATCGCAGAAGTCGCGATCTTTAATCGTTTTGCCAACAAGGATGACTACCTCTTTATCCGCAACAACCTCAAAGCGATAAATCCGCACATCGAACTGATCTTTGAGGATCCCGATCATGAGATCGTCGAGTTTGCGGATGACGACCTCTTTGACCTGAGCAGCGATCCTTTGATCATTGCCGATCACGACTATGGTCTTTGGTATATGGATGCTGCAAATAATCCTATAAAGTATGATGGTAAAAGAATCGATATCAATGTTGAACTCTTAGAAGATCTCAAGGAGTATGAAAATGCGCTGATAATGGGCAGAAAGGCCATGGTCTGTTGTGCTGAAGACATCGCTGATATCGGTCTTACCTGTGTCGGCATTGATAAAAGAGAGATCGAAGCCGATAAATACTATCATCTTTCAGGAAAGATCCGCTGCATCGTTGGCGATGAAGGTTATAAGACTTGTATCTTATATGTCGAAAGTATTAGAAAAGGAGAAACACCAAAAGAAGCTTTGGTGACGTTTAACTGATGGAAATGATCGAGATCTTAAAAGGTATTCTCTTTGGTGTCGTCGAAGGGATCACAGAATGGTTGCCGATTTCGTCGACCGGCCACATGATAATTCTTGAGGACTTGGTCCACTTGGATGTCTCTGAAGAATTCTGGTCACTATTTTTAGTCGTCATCCAGTTAGGAGCGATCATGGCGGTCGTCATCTTGATGTTTGACAAGATCAATCCCTTTGTGATCGATAAGGGCATCAAGGTCAAGATGGGAGTGATAAAGCTGTGGTTTAAGGTCATCGTTGCCTGTATCCCCGCAGCGATCGTCGGGATCTTGTTTGATGAGATCCTTGAGAAATACCTTTACAACAGTATCGTTGTCGCCCTGATGCTTATAATATTCGGAGTGGGCTTTATCTTGGTTGAAGAGCGTCCGAAAAAAGCGTTTCGCGTCACAAGACTGAAGGATCTTACCTATAAGGATGCCTTTATCGTCGGTCTCTTTCAGCTGATCGCTGCGATCTTCCCCGGCACATCGCGAAGCGGGGCAACGATCTTGGGTTCGCTTTTGATCGGTATTGATAGGACCGTCGCTGCCGAATTCACCTTTATCTTAGCGATTCCGGTGATGTTTGGGGCGAGCCTTTTGAAAGTGATGAAGATCGGTCTGGCCTTCAGCACGCTTGAGTTTGTCATCCTGATCGTCGGCATGCTCAGTGCCTTTGTCGTCTCCCTTATCGTCATCAAGTTCTTGTTAGCCTACATCAAAAAACATGACTTTAAAGTCTTTGGCTACTATCGGATCATCTTGGGGATCATCGTCCTTTTATATTTTTTCATCTTAAGGTAAAATTGACTTATGTCGGAAAACATATCCTATATCGGCGTCTTTTTAGAGGGTCTTTTGTCCTTTATGT
>CALUZL010000146.1 GCA_944325295.1 uncultured Erysipelotrichaceae bacterium
TCTTTGTAGTATTAGTCGATGAGCTCCGGGTATTTCGCTTTTAGGGCCAATGCCAGCTCTTCGGTATCATCGATCGAACCGTCATCGACGATGATGATCTTGACCTTTTCGCTTTGAGCTATAAGTGACTGTAGACATCTTTCGATGTCGTCATGGCCGTTGTATACCGGAACGATGATGCTAAGCTTCATATTTAAGCCTCCCCCAAAGTGTGCCTGCACAAAGAGCGATAAAAAGCGAAGTCGATAATTGATCAAGGGTGTGACCACTGACATAAGAAGCGATAAGGCCCAAAGTAAAGGCTGCCATCAAAAGTACGTTGAAAAACGTCCATTGGCGCTTTTTATAACCGAGGATGAGTTTAAATGCCAGATAGAACCAGATGATGAGCCAAGGTGCCATCACCAGCACAAAACCGACATAGCCAAAACTATAAAACTGCACGGCAAAATCTCTTTCTAAAGTCATCGAACCGTTCATAAAGGTCGTATAACCCATTCCCAGAGCCTTTTGATAAGCGTTTAGTTCATCCCACTTGTATTCATAGAATATCGTTTGGATCTGCCGTCCGTTTACACGTTCCTCTAAATCATAGTCAAAGATGAGATCGACCCAGAATTGCGGATCGTGCTTGTAAGGGTACCAGGAAGTGTAGTATACCGGCGGCGTGACCGCGATCATAAAGGCGTATTCTTCAAAGGCGTAGGTGTAAAAATTAAACCACTCCTCACTGTACTTCTCAAGTCCTTCGGCTCCTTCTCGGATCAGGGCCTGGGCACTGTCCTTTTGATCGTCGTCCGTCTTTTGAAAGGCGTAATTGTGGGCATCAAACTTCTGGTTTTGATAAGCTGGTGAATAGGGAAGGATGACGCCGGTCAGCGCGATCATGAAAATGGTAGCTATCAAAAAGGAGCGCTTCAGTTTTTCATAGCGCAAAAGGCAAAGCACGATATAGACCGCTAAGACCATAAGCGGGATCAAGATCGCACCATAGGTCGCGACCCTTGTCGACAGTATCAACATCGCCAGCGAATGGATGACGATAAGGCCAAACTCCAAGATCTTATACAGCCGTTTCTTTTCTTTGAGGAAGAAGTAGTATAAAAAGGAATTGTTTGTAAACATCAAGATGCCGATCGTATTGGCTTGCTCAAAATAGAACTTTGAAGAGTAAAAACGCGGATGATGGCTCAGCTCGTCAAAGGGCAAAGAGAACCAGCTGAAGATATTGCCGATGAAGTGATCTTCATATGATGAAAAACCGAACATGAAGATGTTTGACACAAAGATACTGCCACCGACTAAAACCGCCAAAGTCAAAGAAACCTTTTTAAAAAGCTCTTTGCGCACATCAAAAAGATGAAAGACCCAGATGTACACAAGCGGGATCATCAAGGTCAAAACATATACGACCTCGCCAAAAAAGGAGAAGACGAAATTGTTTGGAAGATAGAGGTTGTATTGAAGCTGATCGCTGTTTAGACAATGAAGGATAAACCAAACGCCAAACACTAGGGCATAAACCGAAAAGACGATCAGCGTCTTCTTTTTGTCCTTTTCAAAAAGGAAAAAAGCAGCGATCACCAAAAGCGGCAATACGATATAATCGATGACCGTTGAAAGCCGGGGCAAACCGATGGTATCTAAAAGCCCATAGGCTAAATAGTCCAGTTCGATAAACGGATGCAGTGCAACGATGCAAAGGACGCCGACAATCACATTCTCTTTGGTAAAGATCTTCTTTAATAAACTCATTTGCCGATCATCCCTTTTATCCTGAGCTTTAAAGTCCTTCTTCTGATAAGACGCCAATAGGCAGTCTCTGAACTTTCGGCGTCGAGAAGTTTACGCTTTTGGTCGCGGACCACTTCACTGTCAAGGCCGTAGTGATCGATACACTTATTTATCGCCGCACTGTAGGGAAGAAGTCTCTTTAAAAAGGCGTACACCATAGTATACTTTTCCTTCTTTACACTGTGATCGCCGCTTATCGTATCGATGCGGTAGATCATCGTATAAAAAGTCTCAAACATCCGAAAGTAAAAGATGTCATCACCTTTTGTCTGATCTAAAAGGCTGTTAAACACCACCAACATGTCATCGATCACTTTGGGTTTGACATCGGTATGCGTATTGCCCTGCCTTTCGATGAGATAGTAAGCCAGCGGCTCTTTGATGTAGGCGATACTGTCGGCCTTGTTTAAAGCGTAAAAATACAAAAGGTTATCCGTATAACTGACTTTTTTGGGAAACTTGAGATCCTTTAAAAGGGCTGTCGGATAGAGCTTAGCGTGGGGCGAGGGCTCAAAGAAGTAAAAATTGGCAAAATCGGGATCTTGGCGCCGATAGAGGTGATCGGAAACGATGTCCCCATAGGCGGCATTGAACGATTTGTCATACTCGGTATCACCCTTTTCATCGATGTGGTATTTGGCACCGACAACGATCGTTGCCCCCAGCTCTTTTTGACATGCGACAAGCTTGCTCAGGGCATCTTTGGCGATGTAGTCATCGGGATCACAGATCAGGATATAATCGCTGTCCGTCTTGGCTATGGCCATTTCCAAAACACTGCCATAACCGCCGTTTTCTTTATAGATACCCTTTACGATAGTGGGATATTCCCTGACATACTTTTCAATGATCGCTCTTTCACCATATGGCGAACCATCATCGATCGCCAAGACCTCATAGTCGTCATAGTCCTGATCGACTAAAGAATCCAGACATTTTTCAAGATATTTATAGACATTATAGATTGGTACGATGATCGACACTTTCATATTAACTCCTCACTTTATACGCATAGTAAGCTTTTAAAAGACCCTTGTGCAGATAGATGCCATCACCCTTGTCGATAGCGATCTTGTATTTCTTGTTTCGACGCTTGAAGTATTGACCTTTGAAGCGGAATACGGCATCGATGAAGTCATTCACGAACTTTTTGTCTTTGACGCTCATGACTTTGCGCAAAGCTGTCAAACAGTTTCTTTCGACGACGTAATTGAGCTCGTCATAGTATTCTTTAAAGGCTTCATGGTCGATATAGTAAGCGATCAGGATCTCGCAAGCCTTGATGACATCATAGATCTTCTCGTTGATGGTAGAAGTGATGTTTCCTTCGCGATCGATCAGGTAGTTATAGAGCGCTCGATCTTCAAAACCGACCTTTTTAGCCTGATACAAAAGGCGAAAAGTAGTAGCCAGATCCTCATTCAAAAGCCCTTTGGGATAGCGGATATCGGCAAAAAGACACCGCTTGTAGATCTTGTTCCAAGCACAATTTGGCATGTATGCCAAGATCTCCGGGTTCTTCTTTAGCTCATACACCCCATTTGGGATCAAAAGACGGATATCTTCGCTGCGTCCGCTTTTTAGGTAGTATTGCCGATAGCCAAAGACTAACATGTCTAACTTGAAACTGTCCATATAGAAGACCGCCGCTTCACACATCTTGGGATCGACAAAATCATCTCCGTCCACAAACATAACGTATTCGCTGTCGCTGTTGTCAAGGCCGAAGTTGCGGGCATCGGAAAGACCGCCGTTTTCCTTTATGAGACTTATGAAACGATGATCTCTTTTGACAAACTCATCGATGACATCTTGGCTTTGGTCAGTACTGCCATCATTTACACAGATGAATTCGACGTCATCATAAGTCTGCAAAGACAAGGACTCCAAACACTTGCGCAGATATTTCTCAACGTTGTAGATCGCAATGATCACACTGAGTCTTTTCATCTTTTAAACACCTTCTTTAAGACACTCATGGACAACTCCTCACGGCTTATTACCAATATGATACCATAGATGATGACACCGACTGTAGCCTGGATCACATTGCACATAAGCGATGCCTCCATAAACATGCCGATCAAAACGACAAAGACCGTCATGATCAAAGCGCTCATGACATAGATAAAATAAGAGCGATCCAGTTTTATGTGCAGCTCATCTTTGACGAAATGATATTGGACAAGCGTGACCGCACTTTCCGCAAAGACACTGCCGATCGCCGCCCCCACTCCCTGCATGAGCGGGATCAGGATGAGGTTGGCAAAAAAGTTGACCAGAGCGCCGATGACGACCGAAAGGGTGTATTCACGATTCTTGCCGGTCGGTACCAGGTATTGGGTACCAAAGACATTTGACAGCGATATACAAAGGATGATCGGGGCGCTGACCTGGATCAGAGTGATGATCTCGGGCTGTTTTGGCAGATACCACGGAATGAACTTGGGCGCTACCGCTATCATTCCACACATCATCGGCACTGCTAAAAGGGCAGCCAGTTTGATCGTCGTATTGACATATCTTTGTGCCTCTTTATTGCCGCCATGATGGTAGAAGACATTGGTGATCCGCGGCAGCATGACCGTACCGATCGAAGTTATAAAGTAGAGAAACATCTTCACAAAACCCTGTGAAGCTTTATAGGTTGAAACATAAGCCGTATCGTTTGTGAGATAGCCGATCATCGTCTGATCTAAAAGAGTGTAGACACTTATCGCCACCGTCGGTATAAACAGTACAAAAGTCCCCTTTATGTGTTTGCGGTAAGCTTCGATGATATCGACTTTGACAAAGCTGATATACTCCTTGAGTCTTACAAACATGATAAACTGGCCAAAGAGTTCGCTAAAAGAGTTGATGAGGACATATTTCCAAAGATCGGCATGTGTCTTGACCAAAATGAAGATGAAGATGACACCTATGATCTTGACGATGATGTTGCGGATAGAGGCTGACTTGAAATCTTCGACGCCATAGAAAAACCAAGTGATATCAAGGGCGCTGGCCAAGATCGTAAAGACGTAAAGATAGTAGATGATCCGATCAGCACTTACCGTCAGACTCACATAGATCACATAGAGGATACAGGCAAAAGCCATGTTGATCCACTGCATGATCAGGATCTCAAAAAACGTCTTTGAAAGCTCCTTTCGATCCTCCCTCACTTTGGCGATCTCCCGATTGCCATAGAGATTGCAACCCAGAACCCCAAAAAGGATGAACCAGGAAGCGATATTGCCGGCAAAATCACTGATGCCCAAAGTCGAAGCACCAAGATGGCCCATCGTATAAGGGACGATCACGATCGGTAAAGCGATCTTGACTAACTGATAGAGGATATTGTAAAAGTAGTTCATCAATAACTTGCGATCCATATCCTCATAATTATACAATCTTATGTCTCTTTTGCCATCCCAAAAGAAGGCTCTAAGTATAGCCTCAATCTACCCATGAAAAATAGTCCCTGTCAAAAGCACTGACAAAATCACAGCCCGCGCCGGTCTTATGGACCTTTTTTCGATCGCTCTTTTTAAGATGTATTTATGGTTAGACTATAGCGATAATTTCAAGTGATGAATATAATTTAAGTATGTTATGTGATTGTCATGTCCACTCCGCCTACAGCGACGACTCCTTTTATCCGATGAAAGATGTCATCACCGATGCGATCGCGCTTGGTTTAGATGAGATCTGTTTTACCGATCATGTCGACTACGGCATCAAAAAAGATTGGGACGATAGGGAAACCTTCACTTATCGCGATGGTAAACCTTTAGCCAATGTCGACTACGATCGCTATTTTAAAGAGATCAAAACTTACCAAGACTTCTACAAAGATAAAATAAATATCAAAGCCGGACTGGAATTTGGGATCCAAGTCCATACCATCAGCGCTTATGAAAAACTATTTAAGAAGTGGCCGCTTGATTTTGTCATCCTGTCAGTCCACCAAGTCGAAGATAAAGAATTCTGGGAGGGAGACTATCAAAGAGGTAAGACCCAAAAAGAATACATCGAAGGTTATTACAACGAGATCTTGAATTGTGCTATGACTTATAAAGATTACAGCGTCCTTGGCCATCTCGATCACATCGTCAGATACGATCAAAACGGTATTTATCCCTTTGAAAAGATCGAAGAGCTCATCGCCTCGATCTTAAAGGTGGCGATAAGAGACGATAAAGGCTTGGAATTTAACACTTCTTATGTCCGCTATGGTTTAAAGGACACCACCCCGAGTATCGCTATCCTCAAACTGTATCGCGATCTTGGCGGTAAGATCATCACGATCGGCTCCGATTCACACAAAAAGGAACACTTGGGCTTTAAGATCCGCGAAAGTAAAGAGTTGCTTTGGCATCTGGGCTTTAAGGAGTATTGCACCTATAAAGATATGCGGCCGCTCTTTCATCCTTTAGACGATTAGTTTTATGGTAGTTGCCTTACTGCTTTTAAACCTTTTGGGTTTTGTCCTTATGGCGATCGATAAGCTAAAAGCTATAAGGAATAAAAGGCGTATCCGGGAAGCTTCCCTTTTTCTGTGTGCGCTTTTAGGCGGGGCGCTGGGTGAGATCTTTGCCATGTATCTCTTTCATCACAAAAACCAAAAGCCCCTGTTTTATATCGGTCTGCCCACCATCTTTATCAGCGAGCTTTTTTTGATCGCTCTTTTTAAACTGTAGTCTTTTCCCTTTAGTAAAGGATCAATATAAAAAGGACCCGTTTTTTGGGTCCGTCGTTATTCTTACATCTTTTCCGGTGCTTCAACACCCAAGAAATCAAGCGCATTTTTTAAGGTGATCTTTGTAGCCATGACTAAAGCCAGACGCTGTTTAGTCATAGCAGGATTATCCGGATCATTTATCTTATAGGCGCCATAGAACGAATGGAAGTATTGAGCCAACTTTTGGATGTAGTTGCAGACTTTGTTTGGTGAGCGCGTCAGAGCGCTGTCGGCAACGACACTTGGAAATTCATTGATGTATTTTAATAGTTCCGTCTCCTTGTCACTTACCAAAAGATCATAGGTGTCAAGTTTTGAAACCTCGTCGGCCTGCCTTAAGATGATGGAGATGCGGGCGTAGGCGTATTGGGCATAGTACACCGGATTTTCATTGGTCTTAGCGCGAGCAAGGTTCAGATCGAAATCCATGTGTGTGTCAAGGGCTTTGGACAAGAAGAAGTAGCGGGCGGCATCGACACCGATATCCTCGCAAAGCTCTCTGATCGTGACGGCGTTGCCTGTCCGTTTGGACATCTTGATCTCTTCGCCGTTTTCGACAAGTCGCACCATTTGGACGATATCGACTTCCAGTGAATCTTTAGGATAGCCCATAGCTTCGATCGCCGCCTTCATGCGCGCGATATAGCCATGATGGTCAGCGCCCCAGATATCGACAAGCTTCTTGTAGCCTCTTTCAAATTTGTAGATGTGATTGGCGATGTCTGGGGTCAGATAAGTATAAAAACCGTTTGATTTCTTTAAGACACGGTCTTTATCATCGCCATACGCCGTCGACTTAAACCAGATCGCTCCATCCTCACTGTAAGTCAGGCCTTTGGCGATCATCTTTTCCATGACGGCATCGATCCTGCCCTCGTCGACAAGCTTCTTTTCCGAGATCCAGGAATCGAAATCACAGCGGTAAAACTTGAGGTCATCCTCGATCCTTTTCATCTCAAGTCGTTTGCCTTCATCTTTAAAGAATTGAATGGTCTTTTCGGGATCTTCATTGAGCCATTTGTCACCGTACTCTTCTTTGATCTGCACGGCGATATTGATGATGTCCTGACCATGATAACCATCTTCCGGAAGTTTGAAGTCAAGACCGAAGAGTTCGCGATAGCGCGCTTGTACCGATAAGCCCAGCATGTCGATCTGATTGCCGGCATCATTTATGTAGTATTCACGCAAACAGTCATAACCTGAAGCTTTTAAAAGCCGGCAGACGCTGTCGCCCCAAGCCGCACCCCGGGCATGTCCCAAATGCAAGATCCCGGTCGGATTGGCGCTGACGTATTCAACTAAGATCGACTGACCTTTTCCCGATTCGTTGTGGCCATAGCGATCGCCTTGATCGATTACGGTATTGATGACATTGGCAAGCTCAGTCTTCTTGATCCAGAAATTGATGAATCCCGGACCGGCGATCTCGACTCTATCGATTATGTCAAGTCTTTTATTAAGTTCCTCGCATATTTCTTGGGCAATAATGCGGGGATTATTTTTCAAGACTTTCGTCAAACGCATGGCGATGTTGGTCGCATAGTCGCCGTTATTGCTGTCCTTGGGGATCTCGATCATGACATCTTCGACGTCTTGATCATATCTATCTTTTAAGATCGCTTTGATCGTTTCTTTTAATTGGGTTTCAATCTTACTCATACATCTCTCCTCTATTCGCCAGATTAATTTATCAAACCGGAGCCAAACATTCAAGCCCCGTCCCGGATAAGCGGCATACTCATGCAGCGCGGACCGCCTCGGCCCCGCGAGAGTTCACCACTTGGTATCTTGATCACCTTAAGTCCGTTTTCTTCTAAGATGGCATTGGTGACATCGTTTCTCTCATAGCAGATCACCACTCCCGGCCTTATACAAAGGGTGTTTGAGCCATCCGACCACTGTTCACGCTCAGCCGTTATATGGTCATTGCCACCACACCTTATAAGACGGATATCATCTCGTCTAAGTTCCCTTTTCAAGATGTCCTCAAGGCAACCGTCAAGTCTTTTTATCTTCACCCCTCTTGGAGCATCTTCGATCTTAAAGATGCTGAGGGTCGCCAAGATCTTTGGATGGATACAAAAGGTACCGTAGTCGACTTGGGTAAAGACGGTATCAAGGTGCATGAAGGCCCGGCTTTTAGGTATGTAGAAAGCCAGGACTTTTTTAATGCCGCTCTCCTTAAAAAGACGCTTGCTCAAAAGCTCGATCGCATCCGGCTCCGTCCTTTGTGAGATGCCGATCGCCAGTGTATTTTCATCGAGATCAAGGATGTCCCCACCTTCGATACTGAAGTGGTCATAGCGGTCGTAATACTTTTTGGTGTCTTTGTAGTCCTTGTGATACTTGAAGATGTACTCGCCATAGATCGTCTCCCGCGATCTGGTCTTTGAGTACATCCGATTTAAGGTTATACCGTTTCCGATAGCGGCAAAGGGATCACGCGTAAAGTAGAGATTGGGCATCGGCGCGATGACCATCTTGGATTGAAGCGATATGAGATCGACTAGGGAGTTATAAACCCCGCGGTCAAGCTCATTTAAATTGACCCCTTCCATCGTCTTTAGTACCAATTCTTTTGGATCGCTTATCGAAGATAGGTGTTTGTAAATGATAGCTTGGTATCTTTTGGTCCTGATGCCCCCTTCGGCGATGTATTGTCTTAAAAAAGCGTCTTTTACCTCATCGTCTTTTAAGACCTCACCCATGAGATCTTCAAGATAGACGACTTCGACGCCTTCATCTTTCAAGACTTTGGCAAAGATGTCGTGCTCTTGTCTGGCTCCTTTTAGATAGGGTATGTCATCAAACAGCAATTCCTCTAAAGTATCCGGAGTCAGATTTAAAAGTTCTTTTCCCGGGCGATGCAATAAGACCTTCTTTAAAACACCGATCTCGCTTTTTACATTTATCATATCTCTATTATATCGATTGCGCCCAAAGATAAAAAGATACCCGTCTTTAAAAAGCTTTCATGATACAATGGGTAAATGATCATTTCCTTTTAAAGTTATGAAGCAATTTACTCAAGATTACGCAAACATCAAAAAAGCCATCATCGATGGTCGCTATATCGATAATGGCAAAGCGTACCACTTGTGCATATCTAAAGATAAAGCTCTAAGCGACCTTAAAAAATCGCGCTTTTGCAGTGTTCTCTTCAATACAATGATCTATTTACTCATCGACATCTTTTTATTCTCTATGGTAATAAATATCGATCTTGGCGATATTCCTTTAGTACTTTTGAGCATCGTTTTGATCAGCGTCCAGATCGTTTTGATCGGAAAGTATAGTGCCGGTCCCTCTAAATTCTTCTATGGCAAACTCTTAAAAGCCGCTTTTAAAAAAGAGTGAGAACTAAACTGTCTTTTACTTTATATTGCTCGCAAACTTCTTTCCGAATTCATATGCCCGCTCAAGATCTTGCGCTGTCGGTTTGAATTTGACTTTGAAACCATCATCGACTACCTTCATCCGCAATTGTTTTAAACGGGCAAGCAGGTTGCCTGCCGCTTCCCCGCTCCAGCCGAAACTGCCAAAGGCGCTGGCCCACTTGCCGCCATGGATGATCGGCAAAAGAGCTGAAGTCACATCGTATATCGGCTTTAGGGCGTCACCTAGGATCGTTGGTGAACCCAAAAGGAGACCGTCAGCTTTACTGATGGCACAAACTGTAGTATCTATATCATCTT
>CALUZL010000147.1 GCA_944325295.1 uncultured Erysipelotrichaceae bacterium
AAAGATATCATTTCTATAGCCAGGATCGGCAGGAGCTTAGGAATGCTTTTGGTACTCATAACCCAAAAGCCTTCAAGCGCAATCGATCAGGAGATCTGGGCCAATTCTTCTTACAAGATAGCTTTGAAAATGCAAGATGATATTGACAGTAAAGAGCTTATCAAAAATGAACTTGCCGCCAAAATAAAAAGACCCGGAGAATATTATCTTTTACATCAAGATGAACTTTTTCACGGGTATAGCTTATATTCGCGCTTGCCGATAGATGAGCGTCTTGACCAAAAAGTTTCCCTTTTCAATGATGATTTAAGAATTGTCAATACCGCAACTCTTAAAATCGAAAACGAAGCCCGCCAGTCATCTTTTTATATAGAGCATATAATCGCTCATCATGAAAACTTGCAGATCAAGGCTAAGAGCCCTTACTTGGAAAGATTAAAAGAAATGCCGTATATCGAACTCTATAAAAAGTATCACAAACAGCTTTTAGCCAGCTCCGTACTTCTTGGCGAGTATGATGATTTCATGGTCATGGAACAAGGAGCACTTATCCACGATATTCAAAACAGGCCTTATGTCATGATCAGCTATGAAGATCCACAAAAAAGGGCGGAGTTCTTTAAATTGTTCCTCATTGGCCTTTTATTACATGATGAGAAGTATGATATGATCTATATCGGCGAGAACAAAAGCGGTTTTGCTGATTATAAAGAGATCGTCGAAAGGGTCGGCTATGATGACATTTCGGATATCGAGTATGTTTTTTATCGTCTGCATACGCCACTGGAAAGAAAAGTGATCGTTTTTATTGAAGACTATAAAAAGTTTATTCAAAACGAAAACTTGAAAGTTCTTTTAGAAAATGAATTGTTCAAGATAGATGACGGTAAGCTTTGTTTGGTATGTGCTATGACGCCGAAAATCATACTGCCGTTCAAATTGGAAAACATATTTACGAAGTATGTTTTAGATCATTCTCAAAACGACAGTTTAGTTTACGCTTTTAATATGAGCGGTAAAGTAAGTGAAGAGGCCGTCTGTTTAAAGAGGGACCATCTGGTAGGTTTCAAGATAGCCAGATCTTGTTTTGTGCCAAATGGTCTAAAAAAGACCACTAAGTTTATAAAACAGATCCCGGATAGAATAATCAGCGAAAAAGATCTTTTGGGTTATGATACGATAAGTCGGGAAAAAGTATATATTCCCAAAGGACGCGTCTTATTTTGCGCTTATTACAGCGAAGTTCTTAAACGTTTCCGGGCATTTTTTAAAAGCGATAATGATTATGATTTTCGTGTATTAAATGATATCGACAGAAATGTTTATTATGATGTCATAGTATGGATAGGCCCAAATATTGCCAATCAGTATCTTTTTGTGCCGCTTGTAAAAAAAGATCTTGAAGATACGCAAGCCTATATCCATTTAGGACGTGATTTTACGGTCGTGAAATATGGTTAAAGATAATTTCAGAGCTACGATAGTTTTAGCTTCGCGCAACATATCATATGAAGTTTCGCTCAGCCGCTTTCTTACGGTTGATGAGAATGTAAAGATGTTTGCCGATCTTGTCAACATCGTGATCGAAGATTATATCTTAGTCGCAAAAGATGCCTCGATGCCGATCGCTACTGATGTAACTTTTGAATCTATGGCAGTAATGGACGACATAGTGCTCTACCTATATGATTTCACAAATCAAATCTGATGAGGTAAAATATACCCATGAAAAAATTCTTGACGGTTTTGGTGTGTATTTTTCTTTTGGTACCAAAGTGGGTTTTGTGTGCCGAAGAGAGTGAATATCATCTTTATGATTCCACCGAAAAAGGATTGATCGAAGTCGATCGATTCACTACGTTTTCCAGTGCGTATCAGAATTATTTGAATCTCCAAGATGACTACGACAACTTGGTGCTCACTCAAAACGACGAAGTGATTTTAATGGAGTATGGCATCGTCGAATTTCTTGTGAACGACGGCTGCACTTTAAATATCGATTATTCAGATGCAAACGGGGACAGTTATGCGATCAACGGCTGTTATGGCATAGATGCTGCTTATTTGGGAGTGAGTGACGGCCTTGAAACGATTCGTTTTTTGATCAGTGGCAAAGAAGGTTTTATTGCCAGAGAAAATGTTGTCTTGCATCCCTATGAGACACTTGATGTAAGCATTTCTAATTACGATATCGCAAACGGACACCTTTATCACAATATAAAGTCACAACTCGATGAGGATTATTATTTTACAAGCATCGACCTCTATCTGGCTCCGGAGTATCTAGATGATGCCGGCATGTATTACAGTTATGACGGACATTACTTCTATGATGACTTCTATTCGATGATCGATGATTATCGATCAGATCAAAGAATAAATGCTGTAAATCAAGATGCCGCTTATTACAATTACTATATGTATTTGCCGCATCGCTCTTTGACCAATTATGATTACAGTGACGTCGAAGACTACTTTTACGACACTTTGAACTTCAATAAACGTTTGGATGGCTATTATGACTTTAATTACGATAATGCCAACGATGATGTCAACCGTTCTCAATACGTAGATAATATAGCTCCTTTTTTTGAATACCAATATCTGTATGGAGCCAATGCCCTCATGATGTTGAGCTTGAGCATCAATGAGAGTTCTTATGGAAAATCTAAAAGTGCCTATGATCAAAATAATCTTTTCGGTCATGCAGCGTATGACAATGAAGAAGATATAGCTAACAACAGATACCAAAACGTTGCCGCTTCGATTTATTCGCACGCAAAATATTACATTTCTTCGAGGTTTGCGTCTCCTGTAAGCGGGGTTTATAACGGATCTTTCTTCGGTGATAAAGCATCGGGAATGGGAGTCAATTATTCAAATGACCCCTACTGGGGAGAAAAACTGGCAGCTTATTACAACGATCTGGATGAAGCGCTGGGACTTAAAGACTACAACAGTTATGCGCTAGGCATCATCGAAGATGAAGGGGAGATAACCTTTTATGGCGATAGCGATCTTGAAGAGGCGATCTTTAAGATCGAAGATGTAGTGCCATACAGTTTCATCATTATTGAAGAAGGTGATGATTATTACAAGATCCAATTTGATGGTGCCATGGATCTTGACAATTATTTATATGATTTTGAAAACGATGTAGCTTATGTTAAAAAAGACGCGACTGATGTCGTGTTGAATCCCGAAAAGATCATCGAAAGTGACTATCATACGGTAACATTTGAATTTAAAGAAAAGAAGATATCTTATCTCATAAAAGAGGGTATGATACCGATCATCAGCAAACCGCAACAAGAAGCCATGGAGTTCACCGGTTTCGATAAAGAGCTAAAACCAGTCTTAGAAGATGTGACATATACGGCACAATACCGCAAGGTAAAGGGCATAGAAATGAACTCTTATCCACAAGACAAGATGAGGATCGATGGTGAACTTTCTTTAGTTGGAGCAAAGATCGATGTGACTTATGAAGATGATGAAGGGCTAACTTATAAAGAGACGTTGCCGGTAAATACGGATATGGTCACAGCCTATGATCTGAGTGAATACGGCAAACAGGATATCATAGTAAGTTATGCCGGTTTTGTGACCTCCTTTCCAATAGAGGTATCGGAAACGATAACTGCCCATCAGGAAATCGTTGAAGAAATGATCGCTAAAATAGATAGCAACAGTGCAGAAGACACAAGTGTGAATGAGATCAATTTGCTTCGCGATTATATAATTGAGACCGGTTATCGTCTGAGCAATGAGGAGATCGTCAGACTTGATGCGATCTTGCTTCAAAAGTATGACGGTCTTATCAACTTTCATATTTCGAGTCCGTATCCTTTGGCTATTTCCGGAATGGCTTTGACTCTTGATGTCAGCGACAGCTATGATCAGGGTATCAGGCTATATACGGATACGTACTATCTGACTTATGGAGTGATCGATCTTATAGATCAGGCTTATCTTGAAAAGATCAGCAGCGGCTATGGTTTTGAGCAAGTTTTCTCTTTTTCACTTCATTTCAATAAGAACAGCACTGAGGTAAAACCGCAATTGCCTTATATCATCGAAATCAAATTCGATGATTTAGACACGCATAAAGTCTACTCTGTCTACAGTATAGACGATGAAGGTGATGTCATAAAATGTCGAACTTCACAAAGTACGGACGGGATACAATTCTCGACAAGGGTCGATGGCAATTTTATGGTTTTAGCTTTAGACAGTAAAAATGATTATGTCTTAGACAGCGATGTTCATTTCAACTTGACTATGGACAACGACGATATCGATCTCAACAATATTGTCTTTGTCGTATCCTGGTTTGTCATAATCATTCTTTTAAATGGCATCGCGCTGGTTTCGTATCGGATCGGCAAGGAAAGAAGGGAGAAATTATGGAACGACTACAAAAAGTCTTGGCACAATGCGGAGTAGCATCCAGAAGAAAAGCCGAAGAGATGATATTGAAAGGCGTGGTCAAAGTTGACGGTCAGGTAGTTGATACTCTTGGTTATAAAGTCGCGCCCGATCAAAAGATCGAAGTTTTCGGCAAAGAGATAAAAAGAGAAGAAAAGGTCGTATACATTCTAAATAAACCCAAAAACGTCATCAGCAGCGTCAGTGATGACAAGGGCAGGGTATGTGCCAGTGATCTCATCAGTTCGCCATATCGTCTTTACCCTGTCGGACGTCTTGACTATGAAAGCAGCGGCCTTTTGATAATGACAAATGATGGTGAACTGGCCAATCAGATATTACATCCGCGCTTTTCGGTACCGAAAACATACGAAGTCACCGTAAAAGGTACTGTTACGCAAGAACAATTAAACCAACTTAAAAGAGGCGTCACTTTAAGTGATGGCTATAGGACCGGTAGTGCTAAGATCAGTTTAGTGGCTAAAAATGACAATAAAAAAACGCTGCGTTTACTCATAACGATAAGCGAAGGCCACAATCGGGAGATAAGAAAGATGTTTGAACTTTTCAATGCGGAAGTCGTCAGACTCCATCGTATCAAGGAGGCGAACTTGAGTTTAGGTGACTTAAAAAGCGGCGAATACCGCCGCCTTAAAATCCATGAAGTAAAACTTTTGAAGAAGTATTTAGATATGGGTGATCTCTAGCTCAGGCTCTTCGGGATCGATAAATATCGTCTTGTAGTTAGAGATTGCTACAAGGCCCGATCTTGACCCTTTGATTTTTTTGACGTTTTTTTGAAGGCAATAATCAACCGGCACCGAAGAGGAGTAGCGTCCCTTGGAAAAGTATGCCACTAGATTAGCGCACATCCTGATCGTTTCTTCATCAGGGTTATCGGTATCGACACAAAGATGTGAGCCATGGTATTTCTGAGCGTGAAACCACATATAGCCCGGTTTGGCGTATTTAAAGGTCAGAGTCTCGTTTTGGATGTTGTTTTTTCCAAAAGTTATCAAATGATCTTTAAAACGGATTTGGTAAAGGTTGTATTTATCTTTTTTCTTTTTTGGCCCTTTTTTATTAGAAGTTCTAAGATAATTGTACCGGATAAGCTCTTCCTTGATCATTTGCGCATCCAAGAAATTGGCGATAGCGAGCTGCTCTTCAAGACTGAAAAAATAGTCGAGCTCATTCTCGGCGATATCGATTTGCTCTTTTAGATATTTTGTGGAGCGTTTTTTCTTTTGATATGTGTTGTAATACTTGTTTGCGTTTTCTTTAATGTTTAGTCTGGGGTCAAGCTTCACTACTTTTTTGTTGCCGCTATAGTCGATGAGTTCCACCGCTTCCTGACCTTTTTTACTGAGATCAGAGTAAGTGTACAAAAGATCGCCGATCTCTTTGGCTTCAGCAGCATTCTCCGCGCTTTTTATCGTCTCTTGAAGTTTTGCGATCTTAGTCTTGTAGTGTTTGATCTGTTTATTTACAAACCGGTAGAGATCGCCGGTTATCTCCTTTATGCGTTCTTTTTCCTCCAAAGCGTAATAAAGAGTATCGAATCCTTCGTCGACAGAAAACTCTTTGCTTTCCTTTTTCAGATGCGTAAGGGGGATTATGTGATATTGATAGGAGTCATTGGTTTTTGTTATGTATAGCTTGCTGCTGTTTTTGATCAGATCTAACACTGTTTTTAAATCTTGACCGTTTTCCAACCGATAATACACTTCTTTTTGAAGCAGGGGCGAAAATCCCGACAATTGTTCGACCAAGGATCGTTTCAGATCGATATTTTCAAAATTGAACGGATCCATCTTATCTTGCTTTTCGGGATATGTAAATTCGGCACCCGGCCAGATCGTTCTTTTATTGTTTTCAAAAGGGGGGATACGCTTTAAAGCGTCAATGATCCGGTTGTTTTCATCGACAAGGACGACATTTGCATACTTTCCCATCAGTTCGACGTGGAGCCGATAGTGTTTGACGTCGTAAAGATCATTTAAGGCACGGATATTGAAAATGAGATAGCGATCGTATG
>CALUZL010000148.1 GCA_944325295.1 uncultured Erysipelotrichaceae bacterium
TTTAAGGTGGGTTTTCTTTTAGGCGACTAAAAGTTATAATAAAAAACGATGGATAAAGTAAGCTTAATTATCTGTGATATCGATGGCACCTTAGTGGACAGTCAAAGACACCTCAGTGCCAAGACCAAAGAGACTTTAAAGAGGGTGAATGAGAGGGGCAATGACAGCTCTCTGCATTGAATCGATAATATCAATTAAAGAGAATTATAATTGACAATAAAAAAAGGCTGCTAGAGCCCTGATTTTGATGAAAATAAAATATTTGTGATCTATTTTAGCCAGGAGACTTTTCTTTCTTCACCGTGGATTATTTTGTAGATATTTGTACGATGACGATAGATGACAAATGCAGCCAATAAGAATAAAAGGATCGTATAGATTACGTCGTTATTTGTAAAAATCGAGATAATTGCAGCAGCTAACAGCGCTGTCATGCTGCTAAGCGATACCATCTTGCAAAGAGAAAGAACTAAAAGAAAAATCAAAATTGGATAGATAAAGACAAAGAAAATATCACAAAAGCCAAATACGCCAAGTCCTAACAGATAACCAAAGGCACTGGCTACACCTTTACCGCCTTTGAATTGGGCGAAAAGGGGGAAACAATGTCCTATAATAACTGCTAAACCACCATAAGGTATGGCAAAATGAGCAAAGCTATTAAGAATGCACATATAGATCAGTGCTTTAAGTGCATCAAGCACGATCACGGCAGCACCGGCTTTAGCTCCTAAAACTCTTCCGGCATTCGTTCCGCCAAGATTACCGGAGCCGTAATTACGAATATCTTTTTTATAAAAAACCTTTCCGATGATCAAAGCCCAAGGAATCGATCCTATTATATATCCGACTACAATCGCTAAGATCGTAACCAAAACATCGATGAACATAGCAAAACCTCCTCGGAGTAATTTTACCATAGAAAATTTAAACTTTATGATATAATTCTTAGGTTGAATGGGAGATATATGAAAAATAACTACGATGCAAATAGTATAAAGATATTAGAAGGCTTAGAAGCAGTCCGTGTAAGGCCGGGTATGTATATCGGGTCCGTTGATACCAGAGGTCTGCACCATTTGATTTGGGAGATCTTAGATAATGCGATCGACGAGATAATGAACGGTTATGGAAACGAAGTCAAGATCAGACTGAATAAAGATGGCTCGTGTACAGTTATCGATAACGGGCGCGGCATGCCGGTCGATAAACACGCATCCGGCAAAAGTGCGTTAGAGGTTATATTTACTGTTTTGCACGCCGGTGGGAAGTTTGAAGAAGGTGCATATAAAACGGCCGGTGGGCTCCATGGTGTTGGCGCATCGGTCGTCAATGCTTTAAGTGAATGGGTGGATGTTGAAGTGTGCCGCGATCATAAGCGCTATCATATGCGCTTTGAAGACGGTGGTAAAGTGATCTATCCTTTAGAGTTTATCGGTAATACTAACAAACAGGGATCGACCGTCACTTTCAAACCAGATCCCCGGATATTTTCAGTGACGAACTTTAATATTGAAACGATAACTACACATGTACAAGAGGAAGCTTTTTTATTAAGCGGTCCAAAATTAACGGTCGAAGATGAGCTGAATGGCAAGCAATATATCTATCAGTACCCGCAAGGACTTAAATCGTTTATAGAATACCTCAATGAAGATAAAGATGTCTTACATAAGCCGGTCGTATTTTCGAAGAATATCAATAATATTGAAGTCAGTATCGCCTTTCAATTCAGCGACACTTATCAGGAGAACATGTTTTCATTTGTCAATTTAGTCAGAACAAAAGATGGCGGGACACATGAAATCGGTTTTAAAAGCGGTTTTACCAAAACGATTAATGATTACGCAAGAACGGTCGGAATATTAAAGGAAAAAGATAAGAATTTTGAAGGAAACGATGTTCGCGAGGGTCTGACTTCGATAATTTCATTAGCGATAAGAGAAGATGCACTGCAATTTGAAGGGCAGACCAAGAGTAAACTTGGAACACCTGAGGCCAAGAATGCTACAGAGAGCGTTGTTTGTGAACAACTCATGTATTTTTTGCAAGAAAATAAAGAACTCGCAAATACGATAATCAAAAAGATTCAAAAGGCTGCGATTGCCAGAGATGCCGCCAGAAAAGCGAGAGAAGAAGCTCGAAAAGGCAAAAAGAACGACAAAAAATCAGAAAGAGTTTTGAGCGGAAAATTGGCAAATGCACAAAGTCGTGACAGCAGTAAGCTCGAATTATTTTTAGTGGAAGGTGACTCGGCCGGAGGTACTGCCAAAAAAGGACGTGATTCAAAATATCAGGCGATATTACCGCTTCGAGGCAAGGTCCTCAATACCGAAAGAGCATCTATCGGTGAAATTGAAAAAAATGAAGAGTTGAATACGATCATTCACGCGATCGGTGCCGGCGCCGGTGCTGATTTTGCGATCGATGACATCAATTATGACAAGATCATCATCATGACGGATGCCGATACCGACGGCGCCCATATTCAGGTGTTATTGTTGACGTTTTTTTACAGGTATATGCGCCAACTCATCGAGACCGGGCATGTCTATATCGCCACACCCCCTTTATACGGTTTAAAAAATAATAAGGAGATGTATTATGCCTATGATGATGAAGAACTTTTAAAACTGAAAGAAAAAGTTGGAAAGGCTGAACTTAAAAGATATAAAGGTTTGGGCGAGATGAATGCTGATGAGTTGTGGGAGACAACGATGAATCCTTTGACACGCACTTTAGTACAAGTGACATTAGATGATGCTGCAGCGTGTGAAAGACGTGTATCTGTTCTCATGGGCAATAAAGCTGAGTTAAGAAGAAAATGGATCGATGAAAATATCGATTTCACATTAGAGGAAAGTTATCAGGTAGTGAATAATGGCTAAAAAAGAGAGAATTATTGATCGTTCAAAGAAAGTAGAGTTAGGTCTTGATGAACTGATGTCAGATCGTTTTGGTCGTTATTCAAAGTATATTATTCAAGAAAGAGCTTTGCCTGACGGTCGAGACGGACTAAAACCGGTCCAAAGAAGAATATTGTATGCAATGTGGGAAGATGGCAATACTTTTGAAAAGGCGCATCGTAAAAGCGCTAAGGCTGTCGGTTATATAATCGGTTATTATCATCCTCACGGCGATACATCAGTTTACGATGCGATCGTGAGGTTATCACAGGATTTCAAAATGAATATTCCGCTTGTCGACATGCAGGGAAATAATGGCTCGATCGACGACGATCCCCCGGCTGCTATGCGTTATACGGAAGCCAGACTGTCAAAGATCGCATCCGGAATGCTTGAAGATATCGACAAGGATTGTGTCAATTTTACAAATAATTACGACGACACGACAACTGAACCGACAGTATTGCCTTTGCGTTTCCCGCTACTTTTAGTAAACGGTTCTACCGGTATCGCTTCTGGTTATGCAACTAATATCCCACCGCACAATCTCAAAGAGATCATCGATGCGACCATATACCGTATCAATAATCCCGATTCAACTACCGATGACCTCATGCAATTTGTCAAAGGTCCCGACTTTCCAACCGGTGGTATTGTTCAAGGAATTGAAAATATCAAAGAAGTCTTTAAGACCGGAAGGGGTAAAATCGTACTCAGAGCAAAGTGTGATATTTTGGAATTACGAACGCTTAAGCAGATAGTCATCACTGAAATACCATATGAAGTCGTGAAGGTTCAATTGGTCAAAAAAATTGATGATATTCGTTTGAACCATGATATCGATGGTATTATCGATGTCCGTGATGAATCGGGTCGTGATGGTTTAAGGATCGTTATTGATGTCAAAAAAGAGCAGGATGCAAAGCTCATATTGAATTATCTGTATAAAAATACCGATTTGCAGATTAATTACAGCTACAATATGATCGCTATCTCAAATCATCGTCCGGTTCTTCTGAATTTAGAAAGTGCACTTGATACTTTTATCGAATTCAGAAAAGAAACAGTTATAAAACGTACTAATTATCTCTTAAACAAGAAAAATGACAGACTTAATATCATCGAAGGACTGATAAAAGCCATATCGATCTTGGACGATGTGATCGAAATCATCAGAAGATCTAAAGATAAGGCTGATGCTAAAGCGAGGCTTATTGAAGCTTATCTGTTTACTGAAAGACAAGCTGAGGCTATCGTTAATTTGCGCTTATATCGACTGTCAAATACCGATATTCGCATCCTCAAAGAGGAATATGCTTCCCTGACTAAAGAGATAAACGATCTCAATTCGATTTTAGGATCAGAAGTCGTGTTAAATAATCTCATCATTAATGAATTGAAGTCGATCGCCAATGATTACGGCACAGATCGCAAGACAAAGATCGAAGCTCAGGTCAGTGATATCAACATTGAAAAGGAAGCAATGATCATCAACGAAAAAGTAATGATCAGCGTATCTAAGGACGGTTACGTAAAGAGATCATCCATCCGCAGTTTTACCTCAAGCGACAGTAAACTTCCGGGATTTAAAGAAGGAGATAAGCTTATAGGTTTCACTGAAGCGGAGATGCTCGATACTTTGCTATTATTTACAAACAAAGGCAACTTCGCTTACATACCGCTTTATACTATTGATGAATATAAATGGCGTGATATCGGCAAGCACTTTAGTAATTATGCCAGATCAGAAGGGGACGATAAGATCGTCGACGCTTTTGTCGTAAAGAATTTTGACACGTATTTATATGTCACTCTGGTATCTAAAAAAGGAATGATCAAAAAGACCCTTTTGCGCGATCTTAAAGTGACCAGATACAACAAAGTAATGAAGATCATGAATTTAAGTGATGATGAAGTCATCGGTGCTAAAATCACAAAAAATGATACCAGTGTTTGCATAGTTACGGAAAACGGTTATTATAACCATTATCAGACAGCTGTTGTCGCAGCGAGTTCACCGAGGTCAAAGGGCATAAGAGGAATAGGCTTAAAAGATGATTTTGTAGCGGATTTTGCCATATTTGATGATAAGAGCGAAAATCTCTTGGTCGTAAGAGAAGACGGGCAGATGAAAAGACTGCGTTATGATGATCTGGAGATGACGACCAGAGGAACAAAAGGGTCACGTCTTGCTAAGCCCTTAAAGACTAGATCTTTTAAAGTATCAAAGGTATTTAACGTCATTTCTTACGATACGCTTTTGATCTATGATAAGACATTGCACGAACTAAATGTCGCCAGTGTTCCGATAATGACCAAAGAAGCGACCTATTCGACAGCGCTAAGTATCGATAAAGATTTTTTCATCTTGAAAAACAGTGATAAGGGAATGCCGGTTGCACCGATCGTAGATTTCCCGTCTGATTTTACTGACGACAACAGTAAAGTCGAACAGGTCGATCTTTTTGAGGAGTTAAACGATGAGTAAAGATTCAATATTCCAACCAAAAATGTATTTAAAGAGTTTAACTGATTTTGATTTTGCTTATATTCGCT
>CALUZL010000149.1 GCA_944325295.1 uncultured Erysipelotrichaceae bacterium
ACTTGTGATATCTGCTATGTAGGCAAAGATGAGATAAAACATTTTTGCGGGATCTTAGAAGGGGAGATCGCTTTTTCTCCAAAGGGTCAGCACGGTTTTGGTTATGATCCGATCTTTTTTATAAAAGAGCAGGGAATGACATTGGCTCAGATGTCTTCTGACATTAAAAACCGGATCTCGCATCGATCAAAAGCAATAGAAGGACTGGTGACTTACTTTGCTAAAAGATAAGATCGTCGGCGTTTTGCTCAGCGTGTGCTTTATCTTTTTTACGTTTGCGTTTGTGATCGATACAATCTGTTTTAACAGTGCTTTTTATGAATACGAATACACAAAAAATAAGGTCGCCGAGACGATCGATATCGGTGATGATGAACTTAAAACGGCGACTGATGTTTTGCTTGGATATATCACCGGTGACGTTGAAGACCTCGATGTAGAAGTTACGATCGACAGCAAACAAACACAGATGTTCAACGCCAAAGAAAAGGCGCATATGGTCGATGTCAAAGATCTTTACGACAAGCTAAGGATCGTAAAATGGTCAACACTTTTGATCTTTTTATCTTTGAGCGGTTATTATCTTTTTAAAGGAAAAAAGCTCTTTGCGCTTATAAAAGCCGCATATGTAAAGGTTTTGGCTCTGGTTGGTGGTCTTGTCGGCGCCTTGGCAGTGTTTGCGCTTTGTGATTTCAATCTTTTTTGGAACACTTTTCACAAATTGATCTTCACAAACGATCTCTGGCTTTTGGACCCTTTGACGGATCGCTTGATAAATATGGTCCCCGGTCCTTTTTTCTATGACCTTGTCTTGTTGATCATCATTGTTTATATAGTGATCATTATCGTCTTTTATATGATCGTCAGATATCTCAGTAAACTGGAGGACAAACGATGATAAATGTAGTGTTGTATGAGCCGGAAATACCTCAGAACACCGGCAATATCATGCGCAGTTGTAAAGCTTTTAACTGTCGGTTGCATCTAATAGAACCATTAGGTTTTCATCTTGACGAAAGGCATCTGCGCCGAGCCGGAATGGATTATATGAAAACTTTGGACTATAAGATTTATCAGAATTTTGAGACTTTCTTAAAAGAGAACGGGAAGGGCCAATTCGTCTTTTTTTCCCGTTATGGCCTTAAGGGATTCGATCGATGCGTCTTCGATCAGAAAGCGGAAGATATATATCTCATCTTCGGCAAGGAATCGACCGGAATACCAAAAACCATCTTGAAAGATCATCTTGATGACACTTATCGGATCCCGATGATAAAACAAGCCAGAAGCTTAAATCTTTCCAATTGTGTCGCCATCGGCATATATGAAGCTTTACGTCAGACCGGTTTTGACGGCCTCAGCGACAAAGAGGTAATCAAGGGTGCTGACTGGCTTTTAAAATAGTATAATGTTGAATATGAAGATAAAAAGAGCGCTTTTAGTAGTTATTATTTTGATCGTTTTCGGTTTTTCCTATTGGCATATGAATACCAATTTTGACGTCTTATCGCGCTATCCATATGAGAATGAAAACAGTCGTGAACTCATTCGCCGCTATTTAAACGATGACGAGATCAGGTATATCATCGAATACGATATTGCTCCGGCGTATTTTATCGACTACATAACATATAAAGATTTTAACATCTACCATGTAAGCGAGTATGATAAGCTCAAAGCCGTGGCATGGTATTTAAGCGATGAAGAAGTTGTCTCTTTTGCTGAAAAACTTATAGCGATCGATAGATTTGACGAAGGCCTTGAACTCGTTTTAAACTACGATCCCCAAGAGATCTTGTTTTGGTTTGAAAACGGCGATCTCTATAATCCTGATGCCAAAATAATCTATGATCCCAGTGATTACGATCTTGTCATTGGCGAAGATTTTACGATCAGCACGTACGCGCCCAAAAACCTTGTTGAAAGTGAATTCAATGGAAGCGAGATAACTTTGCGAAGAGGAGCTTTAGAAGCATTTGCGCAAATGATGGAAGCCATGGCTCAAGATACAGATATTACAAGTTTTCAAATCACAAGATCATACGTTTCTTATTCAAAACAGGAAGAGCTCTATAAAGATAAAGAAGATCAGTGCGATTTCGATATGCCCGGCCACAGTGAACATCAGTTGGGATCGGCTTTCGATTTTTATGTTGCAAATGCGACCTTGGAAGATACCGCTATCTACAAGTGGTTGCGACTTCACAGCGAAGAGTACGGTTTTTATTTTTCTTATGAAGATCGAAACGATCATTTGCGCTATCGAGGTGATGAGCAATGATCGGTGTGTGTGACTCCGGACTTGGCGGGATCCTTTTACTGGCACAGATACATAAGGATTATCCGCTGACCGATATTCTGTTTCATGGCGACAGTGAACATATGCCCTATGGCAATAAAACAATCGATGAACTGCGAGTCATCTTTGCCGATATCGTCAAGACTTTTAAAGATCGCGGGTGCACTGACATTGTGATCGCCTGCAATACCTTGTGTTCGATCGTAGATTTTTCTAAAGATTACGGAATAAAGATCCATGACATCATCGCTCCGACAGTTGAACAGATAGAGGTTTTAAAATCTAAAAAGATCGTTGTCTTTCAAACGACGATGACTAAAAAGTGCAGGCGCTATGAAAAGGAACTGATAAAAAGTGGTTATGAGCATGTTGAGCTTATCGATCTGCCGTTTTTAGCTCAGGATATAGAAAGATTCACTGCTAAAGATGTGCTGAAAACAAAATTGCTGCCGGTCTTTGCTAAAGTCGACACCGACGATCTTGGTGCTGTCGTCTTGGGCTGTACGCACTATCCGGTCGTAAAAGATATTTTCCAAGAATATTTCAAAGTACCTATTTATGATTCAAATCATTTAAGTTATAATTTAGACCCTAAAAGCGAAAACGGCAAGATCTCTTTGATGATGCCGCGATCATCTGATTTAGATCGCTTTATGAGGGAGTTTGGAAAGGTTGAGTATTGCTATGAGGAAGATCGTCTTAGTATCTGACAATCATTATAATCACAGCGTATTGAAATATATCTTGGCTAAAGAAAATGATGGCGATCTCTATGTCCATTGCGGCGACAGTGAGATGGAGATGAAGTCTTTGGTTCCGTTTTTGGCTGTAAAGGGAAATAATGACTACGACTTTAACTTGCCGCCACAGAGGTTTTTAGAGGTAGAAGGAAAAAGGATAATGGTCATCCACGGCAATCCCTATGTGTCGACCTTTACCGATCGCGGCCTTGTCGATCTGGCAAAGAAAAATAGCGCTGATGTGGTCTTCTTTGGTCACACGCACATGTTTGCCAACTACGAAAGAGAAGGCATAAGGTTTATTAATCCCGGATCTTGCAATTACAATCGTGATGGCAGCATGCCCTCATATGCCCGTGTTTTTATCGCTGAAGGCATAGAAGTGCAAAGGATCAATATCGATCCCAAAGACTACCTATGATTTTGATCATAAACACTTGTCAATGTGTAACTACTGTGTTATTATAGGGCACGTAATAAAAAGGATGTAGAAAGAAGAAGACCACTTCTCACCTGAGATCTTACAGATCTGGGTATATGATTGCTACGGAATAGTGATTATTTGGGTGGGCTTTGACTCACTTTTTATTTTTAATGGAGGTGTCATTATCACAAAGAAAAATGGAATGGACGATCTTGTAAATGAAAGTATTCGTTTTAGCGAAGTACTTGTGATCGATCCCGACGGAAATCAAGCAGGAGTAATGTCGAAAGACAGGGCTTTGGAGAGAGCTTATGATATGGATCTCGATCTGTTATGCGTAGCTCCAAATGCTAAACCGCCAGTGTGCAAGATCCTTGATTACGGTAAGTATCGTTTCGAGAATCAAAAGAAAGCTAAAGAAGCTAAAAAGAATCAACACGTTACTGAGGTCAAACCATTACGTTTATCACCGGTGATCGATAAACACGATTTCGATACCAAAGTCAAGCAGGCTACAAAGTGGCTGGAGAGCGGTATGAAAGTCAAGATCGATATGCGGTTTCGCGGTCGTCTCATAACTCGTCAAGAAGTCGGTATGAAGATCATGAATGAGTTTATAGCGACCTTAAGCGAACTTTGCACGATCGAAAAGAAGCCCAATCTTGAGGGCAACACGGTATCTTGTGTATTAGCACCTAAGAAGAAATAGGAGGAAGTATCAAATGCCAAAGATGAAAACAAAGAAAACATTTGCCAAACGTTGCAAAGTAACGGGTACAGGCAAGATCAAGCGCCATCATGCGTACACATCGCACTTTGCCGCTAATAAGACGCACAAACAAAAAGTCCAGTTACGCTCATCGGCCATCATGGACAAGACAGACGTTAAACGCGTTAAGGAATTATTACAAGGTTAAGGAGGGAGAGAATAGATCATGGCAAGAGTAAAAGGTTCAACCCCAACTAGAAATAGACGTAAAAAAGTATTAAAATTAGCTAAAGGCTACTTTGGTTCAAAACACCTGTTATACAGAACAGCTAACGAACAGGTCATGCGTTCTTTGCGCTATGCTTATATCGGTCGTAAACAGACGAAAAGAGAGATGCGCAAACTATGGATCGCCAGAATCAATGCCGGAGCCAGAATGCACGGTTTAAGTTATTCTAAGCTCATGCACGGCTTAAAACTCGCTGATGTCGCAGTTAACAGAAAAATGCTTTCGGAGATCGCTATCCATGATGCAGAAGGTTTCAAAAGTATCTGTGAAACTGCTCAAAAAGCATTGGCGAAATAAGGAGTATAACTCCTTTACGGCTCGTTGGTGAAACGGTTAACACATCGCCCTCTCAAGGCGACATTCACGGGTTCAAATCCCGTACGAGTCACCATTTTCTCTAAAAAGCCCTCATTGAAGGGCTTTTAATTATCCTGACTTTGAATCTTTGTCAGTGCGTAACGGTTTATTAAAATGGTGATCTGTTATATGATGAGGATGGATCTTTAGATGAATCCTGGAAAAGAGACTTTATGAAGACATTAGTTGTTTATTACTCAAGAAGCGGTAACACCAAGACAGTTGCCGAATACATCGCAAAGATTAAAAAGGCAGATATCTTTGAGGTAAGACAAAAAAAGCCATACAGTGAAGACTATAAGACTTGCGTTAAAGAAGTCTTGGCCGATTATAATAATCAGACAAGGCCGGAATTTGTCGATGATATCGATATAAAAAACTATGATGATATCTATGTCGGCTATCCCAATTATTGCGGCGATATGCCGATGGTTCTTTATACTTTTTTAGAAAGCCACGATTTAAGCGGTAAGACGATCCATGCCTTTTGCACTCACGGCGGAAGTGGTTTGGCCGGATCGATCGAAGGAATCATGAAGTCGTGCCCCGACAGTATTATTGCTGAACCATTGGCACTTAAGACAACAGGTGGCGTCGATTTAGGGTTAGTCGATGGATGGCTAAAAGCTTAAGACTTTAAGTATTTACCGGGTTTAATCCCGGTTTTAATTAAGATCTGTTTCAATAAATTTGTTTTTATAAATGGTGAATTTATTAACGATATAGCTGACATAAAAACCTGCTTAACTGGTAAGACACAGAAGCCTCTTAACTCACTTCACTTCACTAAACACGACTAAAATTGCAAAATGATTTGTATAGTGTTATATATTATAGAGTATAAAATTTAATCGGATGAATTAAAAAGTTTTATATCGGAGGATATTTTAATTGGAAAAGCGTGGTATCGACATCTTTTTTAAAGAAAAACTGAAAAAGTTATCTTCTCTTCGAGTACTTGTCGTAGTCGTTTTTATCCTTTGTGATGTTATTGGATTGATCCAACCTTATATATTGGGAAAGATAATCGATGTATTGTCAGGAACAAAGGGTGATATCTTCCTTCTTTTTGGTATAAGTCTTTTTATCTTGATAATCTCTTTTATACTGAATTACACTCAGAATTATTACTGGTTTAAAATGATATATAAAGGTGAAAGCATCTCAAGAGAAGCCATATTTAAAGAAGTGCTTCATCAAAAATTTTCTTTTTTTAAGACTTATACAAGCGGAGATATTCTCAATCGTATACTTAATGATTCGGCGAAATATGCTGAAAGCAAACTTATCATAGTACCGATGTTTATATTGAACATAAGCACTTTAGTGATAGTTTTCTTCTTTTTATTTTTAATGAACACTAAATTGGCTTTAGCTGTATTCATCATGAGTTTTGTTTATTTTATCTACTATGGCTTTCTCAATAGAAAATTGACTGCCTTTTCAAAGAAAGAAAGAGAAAGTTTCTCAAAAGTCATGGATGAGGCTGCAAGTACGCTTGCCGGTAAAGAGACGATTAATCTTGATCGGGCTGAAGACTTTTTTGTAAAACGTTTTGCAACAAAGACTGATAATCATTTTGACTATATGATGAAGCTTCAAAAATGGAAATCTTTAGGTGTTACAGGCACGAGCTTTTTGTTAGAGGCAATACCTTTACTGATCGTCTTTGTGGGAGCGTATCTTGTCATCAAAGGCGAGACAACGGTTGGTGTCGTCTTCAGTTTTTATACATATATCGGCAATCTCAACCAGCCTATAAACAACCTCACCGATGCAAATCTGACTTTGCAATCTGCTAAAGCGCTTAAAAACAGAATACAGGAGATGTTACAAAGTGAAACGGAAGAAGGTTATAAAATCATAGACCACATTTCGTCTTTTGGTTTTAACGGTGTTGATTTTGCCTATGACGATAAGCCGATCATTGACAGTCTTTCATTTGATGTCAATGGTGGTGATAAAGTGTTTGTAAGCGGACCTTCAGGTGCCGGTAAAAGTACTTTGATTAAGCTCATACTTAAACAGCTTTCACCGGATAAAGGCAAGATCACTGTAAACGGGCTGGATTTGAGTGATCTTGAAACAGACAATTATTATAAACATTTAGCAATAATGCCTCAGGATGTGTTTATTTTTGACAGTGGTAAAATTGAAAGTATAACCTTTGGTCACGATTATCCTGAAGAAATCATTAGAAGAATTGTCGATATCGATTTTATAAAAAACATTCCGGATGAAAATGTTCAAAATTGCAGTGGTGGGGAGAAACAGCGAATAGCTTTGGCCAGAGCAATCATAAAAAATGCCGATATTTTGATCTTGGATGAGCCGACAAGCGCGCTAGATAAGGATCTGGCACAAAAGATAGTCTATCTTTTAGGCGACATAACTTTTAAGGATAAGATTTTCTTTATTGTTTCCCATAACAATGAGCTATCTTCAGTTTGTAATAAGGCTATCGTTTTTAGCGATAAAGGTTGCCGTTTTGTTGATAATAAAAATGTATGAGTCAACTGCTTTTGGCAAGGGTATCTGTAATTGTCTTTTATGAATTTTTTTCTTTTTGCAAATCGATCAAATAACAACAGATGTATCTTCTGACGGAAAAAACATATAAACCAGCATAATAACCGAAGGAATAAACAAGGACTTTACCTGGAGCCAAGTCACTGTTAGAAACTCTTCAGGATGTAAATCATTACCAAATTTTCTTTATTTATCTTTTTCATAAAGAGATTATATACAATAACTTTGAGGTTTCAATTATGTGGTATACTAAAGAGTGAAAATAAAAAGAGATAGATAGTACAAATACTGATTTATGTATTTTTTGAGTTTTTTGATTTGATATGATGATGTATATGCAAGAATTGTTTTTAAGATCAGCGAAACTGAAGGAAAAGATTAAGAGAATAAGTAATCGAATCGAACGAGAGACTTTCGGTCTTGTATCGTTTGAAGAGTATATCGGCTTGCCATACTATGGTCAGATCATTTTGCGATTTGACATAAAAAAAGAAATGTTGACTCTTACTGAACTCGACTGTCTTGAAAAAGTAATGCGATCGTGCGCCGATGATTTTTTAGTCGATTTTATGGGTGATGTATATAAAAAAGTCGGTTTTAATACTGATGAGTTGCCTGCTCTTTTAGATAAATGTCAAAGATTATATCCCGATCTTGATCTTAAAAAGCCTTATAGGGACGTACTCGCAAAAGATGCGGATATCCTTTTTGAAATATGCGGCATCGATAAAAGAGATGTTTGGGAAATTCAAATCGATGGTAATGATATAGCGATGATACTGCTTGATAATGGTGATCGCCGGTATAAAAGCTTTGAGGCGCAGGGAGTAAAGATAGATATATTTTTAACAAAACGTTCTCGCTGCCAGGGACTTATGAGGGCGATGGCGTATGCGATCAAAAATGATATATCGCTCATTCGTGCTTTATTGAATATAAACGATCATATTTGAAACGAGTTATTTCATAAGGAAATCCTTTCTTTTGAGCAAATGTTACGTTATCATTATCAGTGATGAATGTCAAAATCGATGTAAGTAAAACCATTTTAAAAACCAGTCGAATCCGTCTTAGGCCATTTCGGGAAGATGATCTTTTAGATCTCTATCATTATGCTTGTGATGGCAGCGTCACTAAGATGGCCGGTTGGCCACCGCATAAGAATTTGGATGACTCACTTTTCTGTCTGCACCATTATATTGAAGATCGTAATACTTTTGCGCTTGAGATCGGCGGGCATGTCTTTGGATCGATCAGCATCGGACAGTGCCAATTTCCTCTTAAGGATCAAGATGTAAATAAAAAAGGTGTTGAGGTCGGTTACATCTTGGCCAAAGAGCTCTGGGGTCAGGGTCTTATGCCGGAGGCATTAAATGAAGTCATCAGATGGCTGTTTTGTAATGCTGGTTGTGATATCGTCTTCAGCGGTTATTTTAAAGACAATCCCCGCTCTAAAAGAGTGCAGGAAAAGTGTGGCTTCAGGCACTATTTATTCCAAGAATATAAGACGAAGCTTAAAACTGTTGAAAGTGAAGAGATCATGTATATTGAAAAAGGGGACGTGATCTATATAGATCACGATCTGAGTCTGGTCCCGTATTTTGAAGATTTCAAAGAGACTTTAATATGGTATCAAGATCAAAATGTCGTAAGACAAGTCGATAATGACGATAAGCCTTACACGCTATCAAAATTGGAAAGGATGTACGACTATCTCGATCGAAACGGCGACCTTTATTATATCCGTTATCAAGATAGAATAGTTGGTGATATCACGCTTTTAAAAGATGGTGAGATAGCTATCGTCATAAGTGGACCATATCAAAACAGACATATCGGCCGAAGATGTCTTCGCGCGCTTATCGTTAAAGCCAAGAAAAAAGGTTTTAAGAAATTAAAACTTACGATCTATCCGTTCAATATCCAAAGTCAAAAAATGGCAAGAGCTTTAGGATTTGAAAGGGTCGATGAAAAGACTTATATTTTATCTGTAAGATGATGAGAAAGGTGATATATGAAAGAGAAGATGTGCTTAAAGACAGATGATCCAAGACACCCCCTTATCGTCGGAAGTGAGAATGGTCTCTATACCCTCATCGTTTCAAGGAATATGGAGAATTATGAATTTCATATCGGCGACTTTTTGTCATATTGTAAAGCTTATCAGATCGAATGTTTATTAGATGTAAGTAGTGAAGATATGAAGTCTTATATAAGACGATATAAAGGTCATTGGTATAACGAAGTGCTCCGACCGCAAGAGAGCTGCATCCTCATCCACAGTACTGATCGAAAAAACTGGGAACAGATCTTAAAAGATGCGGAATTAAAATCCTGGAATATCCTTAAAGGGGAAGGCTATATAAAAGATGACAAGCCTTTTGGTCAGCGTTTAAACGATCCTGAAAGTTTTAGGGATTTTATCATGTTTTCAAAGGGGATGAATCCCGAGATCGTTACAGCTTCAAAACAGATAGGAAAGATCGCTACAGAGGATACTTATTACCACTATGGCTGTCGACTGTATTTTGATGCTGAAAAGATGGCCGATGATGGTCTATTGATTCGCGATGGCTGTCACTATAAAGTTTTTCAGAGATTGCCTTTAAAACCTTACTTGTTGTTTGCGGCTAACAGAGAGAGCTTGGGGTTAGACCGTGACGTTTTAAAGGTCAGGGACTTTCAAAGAATAGCTGATGACTACTTTCAAGAACAAATCTTGTCAAAAATATCAAGAAAGAGGAAATGTTATGAATTATAAAGACTTTAATGCAAAGGTGATCGATAGTTGGTGTGAAAAGGGCTGGAAATGGGGTGTAACCATTGATCATGAGACTTATATGAAGGCTCAAAGTGGTGATTGGAATGTATACCTGACACCGACTAAATATGTGCCTCACTCCTGGTTTGGCAATCTCAAAGGCCAAAAACTTTTGGGCCTGGCAGCGGGTGGTGGTCAACAGCTACCGATCTTCAGCGCTCTGGGTGCTAAGTGTACGCTTTTGGATATATCTTTAAATCAGTGCGCAAGTGATCGCATGGTCGCCAGACGAGAGGGGTATGAGATAGATATAATCCAAGGGGATATGACCGAACCCTTACCATTTGCCGATGAAAGTTTTGATATCATATTCTTCCCGGTAGCTAATTGCTATATAAAGGATATCGCTCCGGTGTTCAAAGAGTGCTACCGAGTCTTAAAAAAGGGTGGCAGATTGCTTGGCGGCTATGATCTTGAACTCAATTATGTCTTTGACGATGCAAATGAAAAGATCACTTATCGCTTGCCTTTTGATCCCCTAAATTGTCAAGAGCACTTAGACGACTCTTTGAAATACGATTGGGGAATTGCTTTTTCACACACGGTAGCCGAACAGATCGGATCGCAGATCAGAGCGGGTTTTAAGATTGCCGATATCTATGACGATGTAGCGCAGAATGGTATCTTGCATGAATACAATATCAATTCCTTTATCGCTGTTTTGGCAATCAAGGAGTAGATGATGATCGAAACCATTGATGCGATCAAAAGGTTAGACGGGTCTTGTCTCGAAAAGGGCTTTGATCTTAAAAGATGGCAAATGTATATGGAAGGAGTTATCAAGGACTCGACAAAAATGATCATCGCTGACAGTGCTCGATATGACTTTGATCGGGATTGTCGTCCGATCATCGAAAATGCCCTCAAGCGTCGCGACTTGCGCCACCTTATCAGTTCAGTTTTTAAAGAAGTGACTGAGGGACTAGACGACAAGATAAAAAACGGTTTTGGAAAAAGTGTTGATGTTTGTATCGTTATC
>CALUZL010000150.1 GCA_944325295.1 uncultured Erysipelotrichaceae bacterium
TATGGAAAAGTGTTTTGAAATAAGAAATCTAAATTTGTTTTATGGAGAAAAACAAGCCCTAAAAGATATCAATCTCGATATCTATAAACATAACGTGACGGCGTTTATCGGTCCTTCCGGTTGCGGCAAGTCGACTTTTCTAAGATGTCTGGACCGGATGAACGATCTGGTAGAAGGTTGTAAAATCGACGGAACGATCATAAAGGATGGTCAGGACATCAACAGCCCTAAACAAGACGTCGTCGATCTGCGCACTAAGGTCGGTATGGTCTTTCAAAAACCAAATCCCTTCCCGATGAGTATTTTTGACAATATCGCTTATGGTCCAAAATGTCAGGGCCTAAAGGATAAAAAGAAGCTCGAAGAGATAGTGGTCAAGTCTTTGCAGGATGTAGCCCTCTTTGATGAAGTGAAGGATCGTCTCAAGGACAGCGCCATGGGGCTTTCAGGTGGTCAACAGCAGCGCCTTTGCATTGCCCGCTGTATCGCCATGAATCCGGAAGTCATCCTGATGGATGAGCCGACAAGCGCCCTTGATCCTATTTCGACTTCTAAGATCGAAGACTTGGTATTAGAGCTTAAAAAAGACTATACTATAGTCATAGTTACGCATAATATGCAACAAGCTGCCCGTATTTCGGATTACACGGCGTTCTTCTTATTGGGGGAGATGGTCGAGATCGATAAAACAGATGTTATATTCTCAAAGCCGAATGACAAGAGAACAGAAAATTATATTACAGGAAGGTTTGGATGATGCGAGAGAAATTTATTGCTGAATTGAATAAACTGAATACAGATCTCATAAACATGGGAAGCATGTGTGAAGAAGCTGTTAATTGTGTCTATCATCAGATCGATTCCGGCGTGTTCGATAAAGATATATACGACCGGACAAACGATCTTGAAAAGATGACCGACGGTAAAGAAAAGGAGATCGAGTCCGCATGTTTAAAACTGATCTTTTCACAACAACCCGTTGCCTCAGATCTGCGCTTTATCAGTGCAGTCTTAAAGATGATAAGTGATCTTGAAAGGATCGCCGACCAAACTTTTGATATCGTCGATCTCTTTAAGGAATTTAAAAATGTCACCATGATCAGAGGAACCGATCTCAAAGAGATGTGCAAGGTCGTTTCCACGATGGTCAAAGACAGCGTCGATTCATTTGTCAAGCGTGATGTCAAACTGGCAAAAGAAGTGCTGGATCGGGATAAACAGGTAAATGAGATCTTCGATAAAGTCAAAAATGAAGTCGTTTCCCTTATCATCAGCCGCAAAGATGGTGAGGGTGAATCGATCGTTGACATCTTGATGATCGCCAAATATCTCGAAAGGATCGGCGATCACAGTACGAATATTGCCGAATCGGTTATTTTTGCTGTAAACGGTTAGGAGTTTTTAATGATCTATATCTTGGAAGATGATGCCGGCATTCAAAAATTGATAATGTATACACTGGCCAAAGAAGGTATGGAAAATCGCGGTTTTGATAAACCGAGTGACTTTTATGATGCCTTAGATAAAACGATCCCGAATTTGATCCTGTTAGATATAATGCTGCCACAAGAAGACGGCTTGAGCATCCTTAAAAAACTTAAAAATGACGTCCGCTACAAAGATATACCGGTCATCATGATCACTGCCAAAAGCAGTGAATATGATAAGGTTCTGGGACTGGACGAGGGTGCTGACGATTATGTCGCTAAACCCTTTGGCATCATGGAACTTGTAGCCAGAGTAAATGCCGTCTTAAGACGCACTAAAAATAATCGCAAGAGCGATGATTTTCACTATCGCGATCTCTACGTCTCTCAAAGCCAAAGAGTCGTCAAGGTCAAAGGTGAAAATATCAACTTGACCAAAAAAGAATTCGATATCCTTGTCCTCTTATTATCAAGACCCGGCATATGTTTTACAAGAGATGAGATAATCAATCAGGTATGGGGCTATGAATTTGAAGATTCAAGCCGCACCGTAGACGTTCACATCCGGACTTTAAGGTTTAAGCTTAAAGATGCCGGCGAATACATCGAGACCGTCAGAGGTGTCGGTTATAAGATGGGAGAAATCAAAAATGACAAATAAGATCTTTCGCAATACGATCATCAGCGTACTCATCGCCACCGTCGTGACAATAGGCTTGTTTTTCAATGTCCTGTACCACGAATTTTTAAACGATCTTGAGACCAATCTGAAAGAAGAAGTGACACTTGTGGAAAACGGTGTCAAATCGGAAGGGATAGCTTATTTCGATGATGTAAAGATCGCCCAAAGAGTGACGATCATCGGTGCTGACGGCAGCGTTCTCTTTGATAATCATGCCGATGAAGACACTTTAAGGAACCATGCCGATCGTGAAGAAGTCATCGAAGCCAAAGAGAGTGGTTGGGGATCGAGCCGTCGTTATTCCGAAAGTGTTGGCGAGCAGAGCATCTATGTTGCCAAGGCATTAGAAAACGGCGATATCTTAAGGATCTCGACTAATACCGACAGTGCGTGGACTTTACTTTTAAGAATGTCGACTCACATCCTTTGGATCGTCATCATTACGCTTTTAGCGACCTTCTTTATCGCCAACAGATTGGCAAAAAAGATCACAAAACCGTTAAATGAGATCGATCTTGACAAACCGAATGTCGTCGCTCCTTATAAAGAGTTGACTCCTCTGTATTCAAAACTTCAAAAGCAAAATTACACGATCAGTAAACAGATCCAGGAATTAAACAAGCGCCAAGACGAACTCAAGCTTGTCATCCAAAACATGAATGAGGGCATAATCATGATCAACAAGGAGTCAAGGATTCTCAATTACAATCAGGCGACACTGGCGCTTTTTGACCTCGATAAGATCGAAGATAACGGCAGTATCTTTGAAGTCTACCGAAGTCAGGATTTCATGAGAGCTGTTGAAGATGTTTTAAAAGGTGAGAGTCAGGATATCAAGATCAATCACGATCATCGCATCTACAATGTCATCATGGGTCCGGTGAAAAATGACGACAATTCTATTGCTGGGGCAACGATCATCGTCTTTGATATAACTCAAAAAGAAACCCAAGAGATAATGCGCAAAGAGTTCAGTGCCAATGTATCTCACGAGCTTAAAACACCCCTGACGACGATCTCGGGATTTGCTGAACTGATAAAAAACGGGCTGGCCGACCCCAAAGACATCAAAGGAAT
>CALUZL010000151.1 GCA_944325295.1 uncultured Erysipelotrichaceae bacterium
AAAAGCGAAGTGAGGGAGCGATCGAGACGACGTTTGCGTTAGTGGATGTCATAAAAAAAGCTTATCCGCCAAAGGCTCTATCGAAAAAAGGGCATCCGGCAAAACAGACCTTTCAGGCTTTAAGGATCGCTGTGAATCACGAACTCGATTCGTTAGAAACGTTTTTAGCGAAATTTGAAGATTATTTGAAGCCGGGTGGAAGACTGGTGATCATTACCTTTCACTCCTTAGAGGATCGATTGGTAAAGAAATGTTTTCAAAGGTTGACCAAAGAAGAGGTCGATAAGCGCATATACATCGCGCCCGCTGATATCAAAAAACCGGAATTCAAACTTTTGAACCGTAAAGTCATCATTGCCGATGACGACGAGATAAATGCAAATCCGCGCTCAAAGAGTGCGAAGTTACGAGGGATAGAAAAGGAGTTGTAAGACATGGCAAAGATAGTAAAGAAAGTACACAAGAAAAGACGTTTGAAGATCGAAGGATTGGCTGTATTGTTGTTTTCAACTGCTATATGCGGTGTTTTATTCACAAGCCTTTTTGTCAGGGCGCAAAAGAACAGCCTGATCATTCAGATCGAAGATATTCAAGCTGAGTGCACTTCTTTGAAAGAGGCCAATCATCAGCTCGATATCCAGATCCAAAACCTTGTCAGCAAAGATCGCATCTATGAGATCGCGGCAAATAACGGCCTCAGTCAAAATGAAAATAACGTGATCAATGTCGATGGAGATAAGTGATGAAAAGTCGTAACGGTCTGTTACGATTTATAGCGCTGGCAGCAGTTGCTGCAGCTTTGATAATGGCGATCAACGTAGTGATGGTCGCTGTTTTTAAATTGCACGTTCGCTCGCTTACCAGCCTTGAACCATATGTCGACAGCGTCAATTATGTTCGAGAGACGATATATGCAAACCGTGGCAATATCTATGATGCAAACGGCATGACTATTGCCCAAGATGAGAGTACCTACAGTATTATCTGCTATCTTTCCAAGAGTCGTTTAAATGCTGACGGCACTCCGGCTTATGTCGAAGATAAAGAGTATACCGCAAGGGTCTTGGCGAGTATCTTGGATGGCGATGAAAGTGAGATCTATGCGATCCTTGTCGCTGCCGATGGTCGCTATCAAACCGAGATCGGCACAGTCGGCAGACTGATCGATGAAGATACCAAACTGAAGATCGAGGAGTATGGTTTACCGGGAGTGGAATTTGTGGCTTCCAGTAAGCGCTACTATCCTTTAGGCGATTATTTCAGTCCCTATCTTGTCGGCTTTGCGCAAGATGATGGCGGCAAACTTGTCGGCAAGATGGGTGTTGAACAATACTTAAACGATGAACTTTCCGGAATCGATGGCTATCGGACCTATCAGGCCGATAAGGACGGCTATGTCTTAGAGGGGATGAGTGAGGAAGTTGTTGAAGCGGTCGATGGCTATGATGTCTATCTGACTCTCGATAATGTCATTCAAGATGCTTTGCAGACTTCTTTGGAAGAGACGATGCAAGAGCGGGGAGCAGCCCGTGCCTGGGGCGCTGTCGTCGAGATCAAGACCGGCAAGATCTTAGCTTGGGGCCAGACACCTTCTTTTGATAACAACAAACTCGACATCAAAGACTACAACAACTTCGGCTCACAAACGCTTTATGAGCCGGGTTCAGTCTTTAAAAGTTTTGCCTATGCTGCTGCGATGGACAGCGGCAATTATGACGGCACAAGACTTGTCGACAGCGATAATTTCTGTTACACATCGATCGGTACGGATCCGGTAAGGACTTACAGCGACAACAATTATGGCTGTATAACGAATTCCGAAAACAAGACCTATGGTATGGTCGAATACGACTATGGTCTTATCATGTCTTTAAATACGGTCACAAGCTCGATCATCACCGACTTGATCACTCCGGCAGAGTACCTTGATTACTTGGATGCCTTTGGCTTTTTCAAGGCTGTCGATACCGATGGGATCTTGGAAAATGTCGGTACGATCCAATTTGAACAACCCGTTGAAAAACTGACGACGACTTATGGACATGGTCTTACCGTCAACATGTTGGAACTGCTTCAAGCTTATAGTGCGATCTTTGGCAATGGTGAAATGATCAAGCCTTATTACATCGATAAGATCGTCGATTCTGATACCGGTAATATAATCTATCAGGGTCAAAGAGAAGTGGTGGGAGAACCGATCAGTGAAGATACGGCTAAAAGGATGCAAGATCTTTTGAGAAGAGTTGTCGCTGATGAGAGTGGAACCGCCCGTTATTACGAAGTCGAGGGTTTAAACGTCATGGCCAAGACCGGTACTTCGCAACTTCTGGATGACTATGGGGAGTATGAAGAGGGCGGAAACGTCTTGTCTTCGGTCATGTTGGCATTCCCCTATGAAGATCCCCAATACATGATCTACTACGCCTATCAATCAGGTTATGACTACAACAGTCACTACTATACCGAACCGGTCATCGAACTGATAAACAAGGTGGCTTTGCTTGAAAACATTCAGGATACGACAAGCGCAAACGAGACCGAAGTGCAGGATGTCAAAAAGATCGAGATGACTGATCTCAGCGGTCATACCTTAGAGTATGCCCAAAGCAAGCTCGAAGGCAGCTCGCTTAAGGTCATCGTCCTTGGTGATGGTAAAGATGTCATCGCCCAATACCCCAAAGCCGGTACCGTTATCTACAGCGGCAGCAAAGTTTATCTCCTTTGCAATAAAGATAGTTTCGCAATGCCCGATATCAGTGGCTGGAGTCGCAAAGAAGTGACTGAACTGTGGTCACTAACCGATGTCGCTTTCACTTTAAACGGTTATGGCATCGTTACTTCACAATCGATCGCTCCGGGTGAAATGGTGTACAAAGACAGCGTCATCGAGGTCACTTTCGGCGATATTGCCGATCCAAATCCCAAACCCGAGACAAGCGAAGCGGAACAATCACCTGAAAATAGTGAAGAAGTAATAGAATCGTAAAGCATTTTAGAGTATAATTAACGGGCTATGAATTATTATTTGATCTTACTTATCGGCTTTGCGCTTTCTTTGGGCCTGACCCTTGCGCTCATGCCCCTATACATCAAACTGTTAAAATCGCTAAAATACAATCAAACGGTAAGTGAATACGCTCTTGCCGAATACAAAGAAAAAGGTTCGACACCGATCATGGGCGGACTTTTGTTTGTGGTGGTGGCGATCGTTTCCGCTTTGATCGTAAACGTCAACACGCTTTTCGATGTGAAGTGTCTGATCGTTATCCTATCCTTTGCATCCTTTTGCTTCATCGGCTTTTTGGATGACATCCTGATCATCCTTCGTCATGACAACGAAGGACTCAGTCCGCGTCTGAAGCTCATTTTACAGTTTTTGTTTGCGATAGTGATCTATTTGATCTTTAAAGACAGTATCAGTACCGATCTTGTGATCCCACTTTTGCATACGGTCTTACCTTTGGGGGCGATCGTTTATGGGATCTTTATGGTCTTTATGTATACGGCGGAGTCAAATGCCGTCAATTTTACCGATGGCATGGATGGTCTTTCAAGCGGTGTCAGTATCATCGCCCTGATCCCCTATATCCTTTTTAGTATAATGGGGGGAGAATACGATCTGGCCATCTTGCTTGTCTGCATTGTTGGCGCGCTTTGCGGGTATTTGCGCTACAACTTTTTCCCGGCCAAGATCTTTATGGGCGACAGCGGGTCTTTGGGGCTTGGGGCTCTGTTTGCATCAGTAGCAGTCGTGCTTTCAAAAGAACTTTTACTGATCGTCATCGGCGGTGTCTTTTTTGTGGAGATGGTCTGCGTCTGTCTGCAACAGCTTTCGGTACGCCTTTTCCACAAAAGAGTGTTCAGCTATACACCGATCCATTACGCCTTTGTATTAAAGGGGATGAAGGAAATGAAGGTCGTCAAGAGGTTTTATGTGATCGCCCTGATTTTTGCGATCTGCGGTTTTGTGATAGGAGTCATTTGAGATGAGAGCACTGGTCATCGGCGCAGCCTTAAGCGGCATCAGCGCCAGCAAATTACTAGTCAAAAAAGGATATGAGGTCTACCTTACCGATATGAAGAGGATCGAGGCAAAAAAAGACCTTGAAGCTTTGGGAATAAAAGTCTATGATGGCACTCATCCGGACAGTTTGAAAGATCTCGACTATGATCTGATCGTTAAAAATCCCGGCATCAAACCGACAGTACCCTTTGTGAAGTATTTCTATGATAAAGGTTATCCGCTTTTAAATGAGATCGAGATCGCTTTGCGCTATGGCAATTTCAGCTATGGGGCGATAACCGGTACCAATGGCAAAACGACAACGACGACGCTTTTGGGTGAATTTTTAAAAAAGATCGATAAAGATGCCCGGGCTTGTGGCAACAACGGTTACCCGCTTTGCGATATCGCCACTGAATATGAGGGCAAAAATCTGCATCTGGCGATTGAGATCGCTGCTTTTCAGTTGCTCGGCTGCCCGCATTTTCATCCGATAGTCAGTGTTTGTATGAACCTGACGCCCGATCATTTAGACTACTTTAAAGATGTCGATGATTACTATCGCGCCAAGATGCTGATCTATAAAAATCAAAGCGCTGACGATTGGTTTTTATTGAACCTCGATGATGAAAACATCAGTGCTTTAGTGACTGATGTCAAATGTCGCATCGTTACTTTCAGCGTCAAAAAAGACGCTGACCTCACTGTCAGAGGGGATGGCGTCTACCTCTTTGACAATGAGCTGTTTAAACTATCCGATCTGAAACTTCCTGGAGTCCACAACCTCTACAACGCCATGGTCGCTGCAGCCATGGCTTATAAGCTTGGCGTCAATATTGCTGATATCAGAGATGTCCTCCGTAATTTTAAAGGGGTCAGACATCGCCTTGAATTCGTTAAGGAAGTGGCAGGTGTCAAATACTACAACGATTCCAAGGGTACCAATGTCGATGCGACAAAGGTGGCCCTGAGCGCTTTTGACAAGGTGATCCTTTTGGCCGGTGGTTATGATAAAAAGACCGGATTTCAAGACATAATACCCTACCTTGATCATGTAAAAGAGATGTACGTCTTTGGTGCTACTAAAGATGAACTGAAAAAGATCTACCCTGAAGCTGTTGTCTGCACCGATCTTAAAGAAGCCCTGACAAAGGCGCATTCAAGTGCCAAAGCGGGCGATATCGTCCTTTTGTCACCGATGTGTGCTTCTTGGGATCAGTATGCCAATTTTGAAGAAAGAGGCGACGAATTTGTCAAGCTTGTTGAATCACTCTGAACTTTTAGCTCAATATGAGATCATAAGTGACGGCAGTTTCAAAGAGCGTTTGGACACCTATTTTAAGGACATCGCCGTTTCTGATCTTTTTAAAGAAGAAGAATTGCGACTCTCAGGAGATGAGGTAGACCGCTTTAAGGAAGCGATCAATACGATCATCTTAAAGGGAAGCCGGGTCTTAGTCGTCGGCGATTACGATTGCGATGGCATCATGGCTACCAGTATCTTCATGCGACTTTTAGCTCATCTAAAGATAAATGCCAATTATTATATACCTTCCAGAACAAAGGAAGGGTATGGATTAAACGAAACGATCGTGCAAACGGCCATCGATTATCACTTTGATTACATCATTACCCTCGATAACGGAATAAAAGCTAAGGCAGCGATCGCTAAAGCTTACGAAAACGGCATCGAAGTCATCATCATCGATCATCATCAGTTTGAAGAACTGCCAAAGGCCAAAGCGATCATCCATCCGGCTTTTTTAGGACCATACTTTGACGATCTTTGTACCGGTGGTCTTGTATACCTTTTAAGTCTTATTTATTATGACGATCCTTACTCGTCGGTGCTGGCGATGCTTGCGACCTTGGCTGATGTGGTCAGGGTCTTTGGGGCAAACCGCTCACTCATCAAAGACGGTCTGAAGATCTTAAACCGCGGTGATATCGCCCTTAACATCCGTGCTCTCAGCAATGTCAAAAGATATAGCTATGACGATGTCGTCTTTAAGATCGTGCCCAAGATCAACGCTCTGTCGCGTTTGGATCCGCTTTGCAACGTCAACAGTTTTATTCCCTATTTTCGCGATGGCAAAGAAGATATCGTCACCTTAGAAAAGATCGATATCATCAATACCTTGCGCAAAGACAAGAGCTTAGCGATGGTCAATGATGCCCGAAATCGGGTCAGTGATAAACCTTTCATCCTGATCAGTTCCGATCACTACCTTGAAGGTCTGTGCGGACTTGTTGCCAGTCGTCTTGCCGATGAATACAAAAGACCGACGCTCATCCTTGCCAAAAAAGACGGTCTGTATAAGGGCTCGGGCCGCTCACCCAAAGGATTTGATCTCTATGGCAATCTAGCTCCGCTGGCTGCTCACTTTAAAGCATTTGGCGGTCACAGACAAGCTATCGGCATCACCGTAGATGAAGACGGTCTAAAAAAGCTTGAAGAATACGCTACCCAAATCAAAAGCGCGGAGACAAAAAGGCCAAAAGAGCAGGTCATAAAGATAACCCAAGCGGATATGACTTTAGAAAACATCGATCTGTTAAAGCTTTATGAACCCTATGGTGAAGGACTTCGAAAACCGCTTTTTTATCTTGAAGATCCAAAGATCAAAAGTCGTTATCTCATAAAGGGTCTTTATCCAAAATACGTCTTGGCAAACAATCAGGAACTCTTCGGCTTTGAAAAGAGCCAGTTTGTCGAAAGTCTTTCCGGAGCCATTGGTACTCTGGATGTCAGCGACTTCTGCAAGACGAAAATTACCATGAGTTTAAAAGAGATTGTGTTATAATAGTAATGTTTTTTAGGAGAGGTCGGATTATGGAATTGAAGGATTATATTGCAAGTGTACAGGATTTTCCTCAAGAAGGAGTCTTGTTTAGAGACATTACACCGCTTATGCAGGATGGCGAAGCTTTTCATGAAGCTACAAGCAAATTCGTCGATTTTGCTAAGAAGCTTAAAGTCGATATAATCGCCGGTCCGGAGTCCAGAGGTTTTATCTTTGGCTGTCCGGTAGCTTATGAGCTCCATATCGGTTTTGTCCCGGTACGCAAACCGGGTAAGTTACCGCGAAAAACCTTATCTTATAAATATGACCTTGAATACGGGTCAAATGAATTGCATATGCACGCCGATGCGATAAAGCCAGGCCAAAGAGTCCTGATCATCGATGATCTTTTGGCGACCGGCGGTACGGTCGATGCGACGATACATCTCGTTGAAAAGATGGGCGGCGTCGTGGCCGGCTGCGCCTTTTTGATCGAGCTTGAAGATCTTAAAGGGCGAAAGCTTCTTAAAGATTACGAAGTCTTATCGGTTTTGAAGTATTAAGTGAAGTAAACTTCACTTTTACTGTAATATGGGGGTTGTATGGCACAAGTGCTTGACAGAGAAGTATTTTTTAAAGAGGTAAAGTCTTACATTAAAAATGAAGACTCTTTAAAAATGATCGCAAAGGCCTACGACTTTGCCCAAGAGAAACACAAAGATCAAAAAAGAAAAAGCGGGGAACCGTATTTTTGCCATCTTTTGGCCGTTGCCTATGAGTTGGCTAAATACCATGTCGGACCCAAGACGATCTGTGCCGGACTCTTACACGATTGCATGGAAGATCAAGGTGTCAGCAAGGAGGAACTGACAGAGGAATTTGACGAAGAGATCACTTTTTTAGTTGATTCCGTGACCAAGATCGGCGGCATAAAGTTTAAAGATGAAGCAGAATACCAGGCCGCAAACCATCGCAAGATCCTGTTTGCGATGGCCAAGGATATCCGTGTCATCTTGATAAAGCTCGTTGATCGGTTGCACAACATGCGGACCCTGGAATTTCAACCGCCCAACAAACAAAAAAAGATCGCCCAGGAGACGCTTGACGTCTATGCGCCGATGGCCCACCGTCTCGGTATCGCCGAGATCGAGCACGAGCTTGAAAACCTGTCCTTTTATTACCTCGACCGCGAACACTATGAAGAAGTCATCCGTCTTTTAAACAATAAAAAGAGTGAAAGAGATGAGCAGATCCAAAAGATGATAAACGAGATCTCTAAGATCCTCTCTGAAAACAAGATCCCTTTTAGGATCTTCGGACGGGCTAAAGAGATCTACAGTATCTATAAAAAGATGATCGACAAAAACAAGCGCTTTGATGAGATCTTGGATCTTTTGGCGATCAGGATCATAACCAAGACCGAGTTGAACTGCTATGAGATCTTGGGCTTTATCCATGCGACCTTTATGCCGATACCCGGACGTTTCAAAGACTACATCGCCATGCCGAAAGTCAATATGTACCAGTCGTTGCATACGACGGTCATCGGTATTGATGGCGGTATCTATGAAGTGCAGATCCGTACGCAGGAGATGGATGAAGTCGCCGAAAGAGGTATTGCCGCGCATTGGTCGTACAAGGAAGGATCAAATGGCGCGCAAGAGCTCAAAAAGACGCAAAAAGAGCTCGACTGGCTCAAGAATTTTGATGAAGACTTCTCCGACAGTGACGATCCGCAAGAGTTCATGTCGACAGTCACCCATGACATGTTCAACGCCAACATCTATGTCATGACGCCCAAGGGCCGGGTCATCGACCTTGTAGCCGGGGCAACGCCGATCGATTTTGCCTATCGGATCCATACCGAAGTCGGCCATCAGACAGTCGGTGCTAAGGTCAACGGGATCTTAGTACCTTTGAATACACCGCTTAAGACCGGCGATGTCGTCGAGATCAAGACCAATAAGAATTCGGAACCGTCCAAAGACTGGTTAGCGATCGTTAAGACGACCACTGCCAAAAACAAGATTCGGGCATTTTTGACAAAGAAAGAGAATGAAGAGCGCGAAGATCTGATAAAGCAGGGCGAAAGCGTCTTTAAAGACGACATGAAAAGGCGCGGTATAAGTGAAGAAGAGTATACCGATCACAAAAAACTGGAAGTTCTGGCTTCATCTTTGCAGTTCTCTAACTTAAACGACTTCTACTATGCGATAGCTTGTAAGTCCCTATCGACTCAATCCATCGCCGAAAAGCTCAGTAAACAGAAAAAAAGCGAAGTCTCCGATGAAACTTTAAAACAGATGACCGATAAGGCCCAAGCGCGCCGGCGAGCCACTGTATCCAAGACCGGTATCTTAGTTGCCGGGGATGCCGATATGAAGACTGATCTGGCAACTTGTTGTACACCGGTATATGGCGATGCGATCGTCGGTTATGTCAGCCGGGGCAAGGGCATCAAAGTCCATCGTGCCGATTGTCCCAATGCCCTCAAGGATGAAAAAAGGCTGATCAGTGTTTCCTGGGATGAAAAC
>CALUZL010000152.1 GCA_944325295.1 uncultured Erysipelotrichaceae bacterium
CCTGAGATCGCCAAAGTTAAAGAAAAGCTTATTCACTATGGGATGGACGCCGCTTTAATGAGCGGAAGCGGATCGACTGTTTTCGGTCTGACCCAAAATGAAAAACGATTGGAAGATATCATGTATATCATGCAAAAACAGCGCTACTACGTCAGAAAAGTCCATATCACAGAAAATCCCTTATTTATACAATAGCCGCTTTAAAAGGTGTTATAATATGGCCATGAAAAGTGCAGTAATTATACTTGATGAAAAGTCAAAGAGCGAAAAAGCTTTAAGACCAGTCTTAGATAAGACGGTCTTGGATTTTATCGTCCATGATCTCAAAGAAGCCGGTGCTGATGTGATCTGTATCCAGACAAGTGAAGATATAAAGATTGAAGATGCCGTGTGTACAAAGACGCTGTTTGACGCCATTGAAACGATCGGCATCCAAGCGGGTGAATTGATCGTTTTCGATGACGTTTATCCGTTTTTAAAAGTTGAAACCATAAAGAGACTGTACGATCATAAGGCTTCACGCCTGAATGGTACAAAAGTGATCAAAGTCGACATGATGGATCTGGTCGATTTGAAAGATATCGACTTTACGATCGTCGAAGCTTTAAAGGAAGAACTCGATGATATCGACGATCATCACGCATATCACAGACTCTGGGATCACTATCATCATTTGATCAATGATTATCATGCCGAAAACGGTGTTATTATCCTTGATCCCAAGACGACATATATCGGTCCGGAAGTTCGGATAGAGGCCGGTGCGATCATCGAAAATAACGTAACGATCTATGGCGACAGTTATATCGGTGCAAATACTCGGATCGGTAACGGCAGCTTTATTGAAAATGCTCAGATTGGAAAGAATAACGTCATCATGTCTTCAAGGATCACCGACAGTAAGATCCACGATGATATAACTCTTGGCCCTTACGCCCACCTCAGAAATAATACAGAAGTATTCTCGAATACTCGGATCGGCAATTTTGTCGAGTTTAAAAATACAAGATTTGGCCACAAGTCGAGATGTGCTCATTTAACTTATCTTGGTGATTGCACCGTCGGTGAAGACGTGAATATCGGTTGTGGGGTCGTAACGGTCAACTATGACGGCGCCCACAAATACCGCACAGAAATAGGAGATCATGCCTTTATCGGTTCAAACTCGAATCTTGTAGCTCCGCTAAAAGTCGGCGCCTATGCGCTTGTAGCCGCCGGTTCAACAATCACAAATGATGTAAACGACAGCGACATGGCAATAGCACGTCCTTTCCAAACGATAAAGGAAGGTTACGGTTACAAATATATAAACAAGGAGAAATAAAAGACATGAACGAAACAATGGTATTTGCGCTGACGGCTAATGTGGAGCTCGTAGATGAAATTTGCGGTTATCTCAACCTTGAACCGGGCAAGATCTCGGTCAAACACTTTGCGGATGGCGAGATCTTGGTAGAACCGGAAGAAACGGTTCGCGGCAAAAAGGTCTACATCGTCCAAAGCACCTGCAATCCGGTCACCGAGCGTTTAATGGAGCTGCTTGTCTGTGTTGATGCGATGAAGCGAGCCTCAGCCGGCGAGATCACTTGCATCATGCCTTATTACGGTTACGCCAGACAAGATCGTAAAGCACGTCCCAGACAGCCGATAACAGCGAAACTGGTTGCCGATCTTTTGGAAGCTGCCGGAGCCAACCGTGTCGTCACCATCGACTTGCATGCCACACAGATCCAAGGTTTCTTCAATTTTCCGACTGATGACCTGACATGTATACCAATGATGGCCTATCACTATAAACACAGCGGACTTGATCTTTCAAATGTCGTTGCGGTATCACCGGATCATGGCGGTACGACAAGAGCCCGTCGTTTGGCTGAAGCCTTAGGTGTACCATTAGCTATCGTCGATAAAAGACGTCCTCGCCCCAATGTTTGTGAAGCCACAAGCGTCATCGGTGATGTCTTAGGTAAAGATGTGATCGTTGTCGATGACATTTGTGATACAGGCGGATCTTTGGTCGCAGCATGCAATATCCTCAGAGACAATGGTGCCAGGGATATATATGTAGCCGTTTCTCATGGTGTATTCTCCGGCGATGCCGCAAAGAATATCCAAAATTCACCAATCAAGAAATTAGTGATCTCAAACACCATTCCCCTTTCGGAAAAATTCAAAGCCGAATGTGATAAAGTTGAAGTTCTGTCAGTCGGAAAGTTATTGTCAAGGATCATAGCAGCGATCTCCAGCCATCAGCCGGTATCGGAAATATATGATCTGATGTATAACGACGATCACAATAATGCTTAATAAATAACTGCAAGCTTAATGCTTGCAGTTATTTTATAGATCATTGACCTTATCCATGAAGATCTTGAATATCGAAAACATCTTTTCATCGACATCCACCAGTTTTTCCGGATGCCATTGTACACCTACACAAAACGGATGATCACGATGTTCAACGGCCTCGATTATCCCATCATTGGCTCGGGCACTTATCATAAGATCTTTTCCGGGCATTTTTACGGCTTGATGATGTGTACTGTTTACCATCGCTTTTTCACCAAAGATATCAAAAAGGACAGATCCGTTTTCAAAGTGCACCTCATGGGCCGTATCCAAAGGATCACATGATTGAACGTGTTTGAGAACCTTTTGATCGTGTTCGCTCAAGTCTTGATAAAGCGTTCCTCCCAAAACAACATTCATAAGCTGCATGCCCCGACAAATCCCCAATATAGGCTTTTGGGTCGCGAACGCTTTTTTAAAGAGGGCGATTTGATATTCATCGAGATTGGTGCTGGTATTTGAGCAAAGCGGGCGGGTCTCTTCACCATAGAAGAGCGGCGTTATATCCTTGCCCCCGGTAAAAATAAAACCGTCACAGATATCGATATAATCATTCAAAACGTCATCGTTTTTAGTCACCGGCAAGATAAGCGGCGTCCCTGAAGCTTTTATAACAGCACTGCAGTATGCCACATTGGCATAATCGGCTATGGGATTGTCGTTGTTGATGTTGGCACTGAGCCCGATCGTTTTTCTTCGCATGAGAAACATCTCCTTTTTTAAGATTTTATCATCAAAGGCAAAAATTTTAAAATTTCTTAAGGAAAATACAAAATCATCGTCTCTTTAGTATATGAAGGAGGTAAGCTTCTAAGCGTTCAGATAAACCGCTGCTGTAGCGGGGATAGCTCGGTAACAGATTGATCAAAAGATCATGGTCCCGAGAAAGAAAGAGCAGGCGGTGATTTAACTTCGATTTAACAATTCGTCTGATTTTTATTTAACATTACTAATTTAAAATGACTTCGAAAAGAGGAGAAGTTAAGTTAAATGAAGAAGATTTTTAAATTGTTAGTCGTAGCACTTATAGCTATAAGTTTGACAGCTTGTCAGGGTGCAGGCAATCAAACAGAAGGTACACAAACAGATTCCCCCACAACAGGCAGTACGATCAATGTTTATACTCGTGATGCCTCAAGTGGTACAAGAGAGGCCTTCGAAGATGCGATCGGTCTTGGTGAAGATCTTACAGACAGCGCTTCTGAAGTCTCGTCAAATGGCGATATGGCCACTCGTGTAGGTCAGGATACAAACGGTATCGGTTATGTTTCATTAACTACGGACTTTGAAGCAAATAACATCAAACCTTTAAGCTTTGAAGGCGTAGAGGCAAGTACTGATACAGTCCTTGACGGTAGTTACAAAATGCAAAGACCTTTCAAGTTCATGACAAGAGCTGCCGGCGATTTCGAATCTGATGAAAAAGAGGAGTTGGTTCAAGCCTTCATCGCCTTCATCACTGAATCGCAAGAAGGTTTAACGGTCGTCTCTGAAGCCGGAGGCATCGTCGATATGAGTAATGCCCGTCCATGGTCAGAGGTAGCCGCCGATTATCCGGTATTAAATAGTGACAACTCAGCCATTACACTGAGAACAGGCGGTTCGACCTCAGTTGAAAAAGTTGTATCTGCAGCCTTAGAAGCTTTCCAACCTTTAGCCGGCAACGTTCAGTATGCCATGGCTCAAACCGGTTCAGGTGACGCCTTCCCTAGAACTTTAGCTGACGAAAAAGATGGTCCAAACGCAATCGACATCGGCTTTACATCGCGTGAGTTCAATGATGAAGAAGATGTGAGTGGCGCTATGGAAAGCGGTGAAATCTGTAAAGATGCGGTTGTAGTTGTTGTTGAGGCATCAAACCCGATGACAGACATCACAACACAAGAAGCATACGATATCTTCAGCGGTACAAAGACGACCTTCGACGCTGAGTAATTAGTTCCTATGCTAGCTAGTGCCAAACGCATAAAGCGTAATAAAACACTAGACAGATTATTTCGCTATCTCTTTATGGGGATGGCGATTTTGTCTGCTAGTTTTATCGTCATAATCGTTCTCTTTGTCTGCGCCAAAGGTATAGCCCCGTTTTTACCGGGCTATGAATACGGACAAGTCGACCTGATATCTTTTTTGACCGGAAGTGTCTATCGTCAAGACAGAGCTACTTACGGTGTAGGGTTTATAATCATAAACACTCTTATCTGTTCTTTTTTGGCTTTGCTCATATCTTTTCCGATCTCGGTACTCACGGCACTCTTTATCGCTAAGATCGCTCCGAACAAACTCGGCAAAGCGATGCAAAGTGTCATCGAGCTTTTGGCCAGTGTTCCCAGTGTCGTATATGGAATATTCGCTTCCGGGGTGATCACTGCCATCGTCAGAAGCATTGCCGAATCTTTAGGTATTGCTACCTTTGGGGGCTCAAGTCTGCTTGCAGTCATCGTCTTACTAGCGATAATGATCTTTCCGACTCTTACATCGATGTCGATCACAGCGATCAGAGCTGTTGATCACGATCTTGAATCGGCTTCTTTGGCCCTGGGAGCAACTAAGACGCAAACGAATTTCAAAGTTGTCCTAACCGCTGCCAAATCCGGTATATTCGCCGGAGCCATCTTAGGACTTGGCCGCGCTTTTGGCGAAGCTACGGCCGTATCGATGGTAGCCGGCAATAAGCTGTTTGGTCCGACTTTTGATCTTTTTGATATAACCAGGACCCTTACCAGTACGATCCTGACCGGCCTTAAGGAGACGACCGGACTTGATTACGACATTCGCTTTTCGATCGGTCTTGTCCTCATTGCCGTGATCTTTGTTTCTAACTGGATCTTAAATCAAGTGAAGAAAAGGATAGGTAATCAAGTATGAGCAGAAGATCTAAAGACAACGCATTGAATTTTCTCACATATCTTTCCTCAATAATCGGTGTTTTGATCCTGGGATCGATAATGGTATATCTGTTGTTTACCGGTGTTACAAGCATCAATTGGCATTTGCTTTCATCTGACTACTATGCCAAGACGGCTAACGCTGCTGTAAATGCCGATTATGTATACATAGAACCTGCTTCTTATGAAGGAGAAGGTTATTATTCAAAGAAATGGGGCATCGCCTTTAAAGATACGCTCACCGCTCATAAAGAAGAGGAGATCCAGGTGACATATGTCGATCCGAATTCTCCCTTTGCCCATATGTATTCGACAGTTGCCGGTGAAGATAACGCTGCAGTCACTATCGAAGTTGGAAGCGTAATGAAAAACATCTATTATGAAGATGTTCAAGGCGAGGTGATTTATCTGAGCCGCGGTTCGATGGAAGATGCCAAAACGCTGGCAAGCATCCTCGATGATGAAGCCACAGCGATCCAATCGGTAAATTTTCAAAGTTTAGGTGGTGGCATTCGCGGTTCGATCGTCGCCACCTTATACCTGATATTGATATCCCTTATAATATCTTTACCGATCGGTATCAGTGCTGCCATCTACTTGCATGAGTATGCAGCCAAGACCAAGATCAATGCCCTCATAAGACAGGGCATCGATACCCTTGTCGGTATTCCGAGCATCATCTACGGTCTTATGGGGGTCACGGTCTTGTTTCCGGTAACCCAATTGTTTGGAGCGACTTCGACAAGCATACTGCTGGGTGGTCTGACCTTGGCGATCATACTGCTACCAACGATCATTTCTTCGACAGAAGAAGCGCTGATCGTCGTCCCTCAAAGTATTCGTGATGGCAGTCTGTCACTTGGCGCCACAAAATCGCAGACCATCTTTAAGGTAGTCTTGCCATGTGCCATAAACGGTATCTTGACCGGCGTTCTTTTGGGTATCGGACGTGTCATCGGTGAATCAGCCGCCTTGGTCTATACGACAAGCACTGTTATCAGTGACAATCCGACGCTGCTTACACAGGGCACCTCACTTTCGCTGATGATCTGGTCGATCATGTCAGGTGAGCAGCCAAACTATGAGTTAGCCAGCGCTATCTCACTTATAATCTTGATCATCGTATTCGCGATAAACGGTGTAGTCAAACTGATCGGTAAACGTTTTGCCAGATCATTTTCATAGGAGAGTATATGGAAAAGTGTTTTGAAATAAG
>CALUZL010000153.1 GCA_944325295.1 uncultured Erysipelotrichaceae bacterium
CGCTCGTACTCCTCTTCCGTCATCCGGACTGTGATCATACCTGACCTCCCGTCTGAGGACGGTCAATTTCGATTTCCGCATACACCCGCTCGTACTTGCTGTTCCCGCGATTGGCATACGGATCGGAAACGGAAAGAATTTTGATCTCGCCCCGACGTTCGCAGGCTTCCAGAAATTTCTGTACCTGTTCGTTCGCTTCGCGCGTGCCTTGAATCCTGATTTTTACCATAAAATACTCCTCCTGACTTACCGCCTTGCGGCGGATTTTTCCTTTATTCTCTGCGCCGGGGATTTCGTCCAACTTCGAGCAGGGCGTTTTTCCCCATTTGCGGGGATTTCCCCGCCGACGTCGCCGCCCTGATCCGAGACGCCGCTCCCCGCTTGCGGGGATTATCCGCACGCAGCATTGCTGCGATCTCTTCTCTCTGATCCCCGTTTCCCCGGGGATCCTCCCGCTAAGGCGTTCACGGCTTTTCCGCCATGAACGCCAAGTCAGGAGAACTGTGCCGATGCGGAGGTTCGACCTCCCGCTCCTTTTCAGCGCCGCCTCGCGGCATCGGCATTTCAATTAAAAACCCAATTCCGATTATCAAAATAGGAATTATTTTCCTATTTCTTGTTTTGTAAGGGATTTTATCACAAATGAATACGACTGTCAAGCCTATTTATGAAAATAATTCCTATTGATTTGAAAAAAATTTTATAATGCTTATAATTTTTTACAAAGGAGCTTATTCGTTATGAGTATTTTTAGAGATTTACGAAAAGAACGCGGACTCACTCAAATTGAGCTTGCAAATATCCTTAATGTTGATCAAACCACCGTTTCTAAATGGGAGCTTGGAAAAGCTCTTCCTGAAACAAATATGCTCATCAAACTATCAGAATTTTACGACGTATCTTCTGATTACCTCTTAGGGCGTAGCGCATATTACTACCCCGATAAAATCAATTACACACCCCCCTCCGAAAACCTTTCCCTTACCGTGCAAGAACAAAACCTCTTGCAGGATTTTCGCAGGTTGGTTCCTGAGACTCAAAACTATATCATCGGCATCGTTCACGATCTGGCTTCCGCTGTTTAATTCGTTCGGTTAATATGATACAATTCTCCTAAAATAATTTAGGAGGTTCCAATCATGAACGAATTGGAAAAAAAAGTATTCTGGGCTGCGTGCATGTTTTAATGCGCCTGCTCAACTCCGATGCAAAAGCGGAATCCCGCAATCAGGACGCCGCCGCAGAATGGAAAGAAGCAGCGCAGGAAAGCGCTACCTCTTTGACGCTCTTGCAGGAGAACTCCCCCACCAATTTACAAAATGGGCATTTAGATTTTACCGAACAGGAGATCAAAAAAATGCCAAAAGAATACCAAGGATTATTTACAAGAAAAGGAGGGAAGCAACGGCACATTAGATTTCGGAACGGAGTATATGAGATCCGAATGCGGATCAATGGCGTAAACATTTCCGCCTCATCCAAAGTCCGAAAAACTGCCATAGAGAAATTCATCGAGAAAATCAAAGCTTCGGAGACACAGATAACGCACATCCCCACAACATTCACGGCATTCACCTTGTTCTACTTTGAGAACTTCCGCAAACGAAAAGTATCCGAAAAAACCTATAAAGCGGATATGTGGCGATTGAAACGGCATCTTACCCCTTATTTCAGGGAAACGCCGCTTAAAAAGATCACGCCGCTTGACATTCAAAAGTTTTTAGATCGGTATGCCGATGAAGGGAAAGGGAAAACCGCTGACGAACTGCACTCTCTTTTGAACCTTACGTTTAAAATGGCGATCGCGCACAATATCATCAATCAGAATCCATTGGCGACCGTGTTCCATATGCAGCATGAGACCGTAAGCGGACATGCGCTCACGCGCACAGAAGAAAAAAAGCTCCTTGCGGAATGCAGCAAGGAGTACAAAACGGATTTTGCGATCGCACTTTATACAGGCATTCGTCCTAATGAGTACAAAACGGTACGCATCGAGGGAGAAATGATCGTTGCGGTAAACAGCAAACGAAAGAACAGACGCATAGAATATAAGCGAATCCCTATCTCACCTATGCTCCGTCCCTACCTCGACGGCACGGAACTGCGCCTCCACCACCCGCAGCGGATCAGAGACCAGCTAAAAGCAATTCTCCCCGAGCACAAACTCTACGACATGCGAACAACATTTTACACCCGTTGTAAAGAGTGCGGAATTGCCGATGCTGCGCGGGATGAAATGATGGGGCACTCTCTCGGACGGCTCGGGAACGCTTATACCGACCTTTCAGACGAATATCTGATCGGCGAGGCACAAAAACTCAATTATTAGGGACATTCCCAACAACATTCCCAATTTTGAGTGCAATTTTTCCACAAAATGCCTAAAAAACACCAATTTTGAGCGGAAAACGGTCTCTATTAAAGAAAATACGGCTCTTTTTCCCGTTCCCCTTGCTTCGACTCCCGTTTCCTGCTCCAAAGCCTCCTTTTAGGAGGCTTTTTTGTTTGCGCAAAATGCCGCTTCCCGCCCTCTTGCGAAAAAGAAAAACATGTGGTATACTGTAAAGGAAAATACTGCGACCGAAGACTGCGCTTTGCAGGATACGCCATGCTCGAAAAACTCTTTGGAAAACGCTCGACGGGCATCATATGGCTGGTGAGCGCGGGCATCCTTTTGCTGATGCTCGCGGGGTTTATCGCGGCGTATGTCCTGACGGACAACGTCGATCTTTCGTCGCTCGTCGGATACGCGCTCTTTATTGCGCTCT
>CALUZL010000154.1 GCA_944325295.1 uncultured Erysipelotrichaceae bacterium
ATGTGATGAAGCTCATGGTGAAGGTTGGGTATGGAACGAAGATAAGAAAGCTTGCGTCTATACCGGTTCAACTACATCAACAGTTATCGTTAATACAGCTACAAAGTAATTAAGGATATTAATTACACGATCTATTAATCAAAAAAAGATATTAGGACTACTCTATAGGGGTGGTCCTTTTACTATGGTTATCAGTTTCAGTTTAAATGACACTGTAAATGGAAGGATGAAACTGATATGAACTTAGATAAAGAAAACGAATATACCGAATTTAAAAAGAGCACATCAGGGAATAAACTATCCCAGGGCAGTTTATTATTGAAAAGCGTACTATATGTTTATATAAAAATATTGAAAAGTGTGTTATTTAGTATAATAATTATATTGAAAAATGTGGAGGGAAATATGTTATATCGTAAAATAGCAGCACTTATCGAAGAACATCTTACATCTGATACAAGTAAAGTATTACTTATCGATGGCGCAAGGCAGGTAGGTAAATCGTATATTATTCGTTATGTAGGTAATAAACTTTATAAGAATTATATCGAGATCGACATGCAAGAGGATAAAGAAGGAGATGGACTATTCTCCGGTGTTAAAACGATAGAAGATTTTTACTTAGCTGTCAGTATGATACATGGCGATAAGCTGGGATCTAAAAAAGATACACTGATCTTTATTGATGAGATCCAGACCTATCCCAATCTATTAACCCTTTTAAAGTTTCTGGTAAAAGATGATCGATATACATATATAGCCAGTGGATCTCTGCTTGGTATAACCCTAAAAGAGACATCGTCTATTCCGATGGGCAGCATCAGAAAAGTCAGGATGTTTCCGCTAGACTTTGAAGAGTTTTTGTATGCTAATGGGGTCAGTAAATTAGTTATAGATACGATGTATAAATGCTTTAAGGAAAAGAGAGCATTAGAAGAGACGATGCACGATAAATTACTGGATCTCTTTAAAAAGTACTTACTTGTAGGTGGGTTGCCTGATGCCGTAAATGAATATATAAACACTAAGAACATTCAAAGGATAAGAGAGATACAAAATGAGATCAGAGAGTATTATGCGATCGATGCTGCTAAATACTCTGATGAAAGAAGACTTAAGATCATGGCTATATATGATCTGATACCATCCAATATGGAAAACAAGAAAAAGCGTGTCGTATATAAAGATATAGAAGGAAAGAAAGGCAAAAGACATAATGACTATGAAGATGAGTTTGATTATCTTTTAAGTTCAGGTATAGCTTTAGGTGTAAAGGCAATATCGGAGCCAAGATATCCTTTGATCCAATCTACAAGCAAGAACCTAATCAAGCTATACTATAATGATGTCGGTTTATTAACATCCCGACTCTATGGCAATAATATAAGGGCTATATTAGATGATGATATGAGCATAAATCTTGGTTCGGTATATGAAACGGTTGTCTGCAGTGAGCTTATAGCCCATGGCCATGATCTATACTACTATGACAATAGACTAAAGGGTGAAGTAGATTATTTGATCGAAGATCAGGATAAACTATCGGTATTACCTATTGAAGTTAAAAGCGGTAAAGATTATACAGTGCATAGTGCGCTAAATAACTTGCTAAGTACAAAAGAATACAACATCACCGAAGCATACGTCCTATCCAATAGTTCTAAACTCTTCACCAAAAACAACATTACCTATCTCCCCATCTACCTCTCCCAATTCCTCTAATAACCCCCCCATAAACAACACCCAACCTAAACAACAAACAACTCTTCTTCTCCAGTAGCAATCCTGTCACCGGTGAGTATGAGGGCGGCACAAGAAGAGTATACGGTATACTATGAGATGAGTGCTAACGATCAGGAATATGGCTTAGATGTAAAGACATGGGCGTCTGAAGATTTGACTGGTGAAATTACAACTACTACAGGAATTGTTAAAGCCGGATATTCAAGTATCGAAGATGGCTCAAGTGTTGAGACTGTAATCAACAATGTAGTAGATTCTTCAAACTACGATGCCGATGGTACATTGGCTGAAGACTATTTCTTAAATGGTGTTGCCGGAACAAAAGGTTGGGTACTCTATGTAAAAGTTGTTTCAGACGATGGTTTCGTTTACTATAACGATGAATATAAGGGCGGTGTAGCTCTTGACAGAAGCATTAAAGAAGATGTAACTGTTACATTCACTCTTGAAGCTAAGTTTGCTGGTAACACAAAAATCGAAGACAGAAAAGAAACTAACGTTTACGTTTACCTCGAAACAGAACCAGGTTCAGGTGAATATAACGCTAAAGCTGAAGAAGAATTCACAGCTGAGATCGGTTCATTACTTGAAGATTCAAAAGACATGACTTCATTATTGAAAAAAACAGTTAGAGACGAAGACAAGAACGAATATCAATTAGTATTCGATACAAATGAAGTTACAGCTAATGCTGAAGTTCGTGGTTCTTGGGTCTTAGTAGATGAATTACCAGAAAACCGTTTCGGTGGTAAACCTTCTTCAAAACCATCAACTCCTGTATACGATGAATTAGATACTAACCATGATGGTGTCGTATCATGTGATGAAGCTCATGGTGAAGGTTGGGTATGGAACGAAGATAAGAAAGCTTGCGTCTATACCGGTTCAACTACAT
>CALUZL010000155.1 GCA_944325295.1 uncultured Erysipelotrichaceae bacterium
ATAAAAAGATCGGTAAAATATGAAATATACCGATTTTTAGATATTACGGATACAGATATAGGTGGCAACACAACAGAGGCAAGTCAAAAAAAGATAAAGGCAACTATAATAAGTCCGCAAGAAACAACAGGATTACAAAATGGAATAAGAATAGTATCTTTTATGATGTCGGCAGAAACGTTAATTAAGAATTGTTATGTTCTGCGTAAAGATAATTGGGAAGATTCGGCTACACTTTATCAGCGATTAATTAGAAAAGAAAAAATAAAAAGTATTAGAGAATTTTTAGCTAAAAAGGGACAGGCGTTTTATAATAATATTATTGTTGCATTGCCAGATGGGGTTTATTTTGAAGATAAAGATATGAAAATTAAAACTGTAGAAGAATTTGACGCTTATAATGTGTGTAGCATGATTTTGCCTGATCGCATGAATAGTATTTGCATAATAGATGGGCAGCATAGGGTCTATGCCCATTATGAGGGAGATACTAAGGACGTCAATGAAGCAAAGATTGCAACTTTGAGAAAAAAACTTCACTTACTTGTGACGGGTTTAGTTTTTCCACCGCAGATGTCTATTACAGAAAGGACTCGTATACAGAGCGAGATTTTTCTTGAAATTAATTCAAAAGCAAAACCTGTACCGCCAGATATTATATTACATATTGAGCAATTGAAAAGTCCGTTGTCTGATAGAGGGTTGGCAAGAGCAATTATTGAACGATTAAATAAGGAACATATTTTCTTAAATAAATTTGAAATGTCAGCGCTTGATGAAGGAAAGATAAAGATTGCATCTATTATTAAGTTTGCATTAAGATATCTGGTGACAATTGAGCCGAAAGAAAAAGAAAGTTTTTATTCATATTGGGATGGGGATAAAAATGCATTATTAAAATTACAAGATGATGCTTTTGAATCATATTTGTCTTTTTGCGTGAAAAATTTATCGGTATATTTTTCTGCTCTAAGAAAGAATTTTATTGATGATTGGAATGATCCTACATCAAAGCTTTTGTCAGTTATTTCGATAAATGGTTTTATAATTGCTTATAATCGATTCCTAAATATATATGGAATAAAAGATTTTACTTTTTTTGATAAGCAATTTAAAAATTTAAAAACAGATTTCTCAAAAGAAAAATTCCCATATACATCTAGCAGATATAAACAGTTTTCGGAAGAAATACTCAAGGATGCATTATTTGTTGGTCTTAATGGAGAAGATAAGGAAAAAGAAAATGAAAACGAATAGAAAATGATAACAATTCTGTGATAACAGATTGATAACACTGGCAGAAACAGATCTAGAGATATGACAGTTGGAAACAAATAAAATCAAATAGAGCTAAGCTACCTATACAAAACTGCATAGAACTAGGTTTGATTTTGCAAGTTCGAGTGAGCAGGTTGCTTCAAGAACCCCTGTAAAATACAGAGCTTTTTAATGATTGACTCTCGCAAATGTATATTAATTTAATGTTTCTTTAGAAAACGGTACTACTTTAGCTACAATAACCGCCTATGAAGGTGATTCATATATCACTACCTTAAAAACGGGTGACTTCTTACTCACTAAAGTCGATGAATGGAATCAAAACGCAGGTGCTGGTCATGTCTATTGCATCCGGTATGCAAAACAAGACGCAAATGGTACAGCCGTCGATGAGAATGGTACTAGATGGTCAAAATATGAGCCATTTGTAAGTGAACCAGATTGGAACGATGGTCAAACACATTGACTTACACAACGGACGCAAATGGTAAGTTTAAAGCGACTGGTTTACCTTCTGATGGCAATTGGAACGATGGAACACCGATCGGTACATATATCATCCAAGAAGCCGATACAACTAATCCTTATCGGCCCAATGGTAGGCAATATGTCTTTGCTGTTTATACTAAAGAGAAGAGAGTTCGATGATAAGGCTGTTATTATGTTATCTAAGCTAATTCCACAAAATATGATCGTAATTTTGCAATATAATAATGAATGTAAAATTGCGGTATATCATATAAAACTGTTTCAAACAGATTGGATGGAAAAAGATAAACTGAAATTAGATATAAGAGGTATTGATCTTTATAAAGCATGGGAAAACATCGTTTCTGATATAGGAAACTTTGAATTGACCATAGGAAAAGATCTCAGAGAGCAAATTGCAATCAATGACAAGATCAACAAACTTAAAAAAGAAATTGAAAGATTAGAAAAGCAAGCGAGATCTGAAAAACAACCAAAAAAGAAATACGAATTCGTATTAGAAGAAAGAAAGCTCAAAAAAGAGTTAAAGACTTTACTAGAGTCGATATGATAGAGAGGTATAGAGAATGGAAAAATTGAAGATGCAAACAGCAAATAAAGCAAATGAAAATTACAAAAAGTTAGCGGAAATGTTTCCTAATGCTGTAACAGAAACAATAGATGAAAACGGCGAAGTAGTACGAGCTATCGATAAGGATGTGCTTATGCAAGAGATATCTTGCAAAGTCGTCGAAGGAAATGAAGAACGTTATCAGTTTACTTGGCCTGATAAAAAGAAGTCTGTACTACTCGCTAACGCACCAATAAGCAAAACACTTCGTCCCTGCAGGGAAGAGAGTGTAGATTTTGATAATACCGAAAATCTCTATATTGAAGGCGATAATTTAGAAGTGCTAAAACTTCTTCAAGAAACATACCTTGGTAAAATAAAAATGATCTATATCGATCCGCCATACAATACAGGAAACGACTTTGTTTATGAAGATGATTTCGCACAGAGCGCTGAGGAATATCTTGCAAATAGTGGGCAGCTTGATGATGATGGTAATCGTATGGTACACAACGCTGAAACCAATGGACGTTTTCACACAGATTGGCTAAATATGATTTACCCAAGATTAAAGCTGTCAAAGGATGTATTGGCTGATGACGGAGTTATTTTTATTTCAATCGATGATAATGAACAAGAAAATCTTAAAAAGTGTTGTGATGAGATTTTTGGGACGCAAAATTTCATTGCTCAGATTGTATGGGAAAGGTCTTATTCCCCCATTAATCTTATGAAACACTTTTCTACATCCCATGATTACATTATTTGTTATGCGAAGAATATCGAGAAAGCAGTTTGCAATGGAATTGTGAGGAGCGAAGAAGCAAACAGTAGATATTCTAATCCAGATAATGATCCAAGGGGGGTATGGAAATCAAGTGATTTATCAGTTGGACCTGCAGTGCCTGAAAATGTTTATCCAATAATGACGCCTGCTGGTCGAGTGGTAGAGCCTCCAGCCGGGAGAAGCTGGAGTCTCTCTAAAAACGCCTTTTTAGAGAGACTCCAGGATAATAGAATATGGTTTGGTCAAGACGGAAACAATGTACCGTCAATGAAAAGATTTCTATCCGAACTAAGAAAAGAAGGGGTAACTCCCATGACTACTTGGAAATACACTGAAGTAGATCATAGTCAAGGAGCTACGCAAAAATTATCCAAATTGTTTGATGGTAAGAAATTATTTGACTATCCAAAACCTGTGCCATTGATTAAAAGATGTTTACAGCTATATACAGATAAAGACTGTATTGTTTTAGATTTTTTCTCTGGCTCAGCCACAACTGCGCATGCGGTTATGGAACTAAATGCAGATGATGGTGGTAAGCGGAGGTTTGTTATGGTTCAGTTACCGGAATTGACCGACACAAAAGGAGAAGCTTACAAGGCTGGTTACAAAAACATTTGCGAGATAGGTAAGGAACGTATTCGCCGTGCAGGCGCTAAAATAAAAGAAGATAGTCCTTTAATTACACTGGATCTTGATACCGGTTTTCGCGTACTAAAGTGTGATACTTCTAATATGAAAGATGTGTACTACAATCCATCTGATTATGAACCAAATTTATTATCATCGCTCGAAGATAATATTAAAGAGGGCAGAACTCCTGAAGACTTATTGTTCCAAGTAATGCTTGATCTTGGTATACTTCTTTCAAGCAAGATAGAAGAAATAACGATTGCTGGTAAAAAAGTATTCAGTGTGGAAGATAATTATTTGATTGCTTGTTTTGATAAAAATATAACTGATGAGACTATAATTGAAATTGCAAAACGGAGACCTTATTATTTTGTAATGCGTGATAGTTCATTGGCAAACGATAGTGTCGCAACAAATTTTGAACAGATTTTCGCAACTTATAGTCCTGATACAATAAGGAAGGTGTTATAAAATGGAAAACCTAGAGTTGTTAGTAAACGAATTAAGAAAGTATCAAAGCGAAACTAATTGGTTTGAGTTTAAATGTAACAATTATGATCCTGATATGATAGGTCAAGATATAAGTGCATTAGCGAACAGTGCTGTTTTGGCTGAAAAATCTTGTGCGTATATGATATGGGGAATAGATGATCGAACACATGATATAGTAGGTACTGAAAAAGACCAATACACATTAAAAGTAGGAAATCAAGAAATTGAAAGCTGGCTCAGAAATCTTATTTCTAAAAATGCAGAATTTGAATTTCATAAATTGCTAATGAAAGATGGAAACGGAGAGAACAAGGATATTGTTGTTTTAATTATTCATAAAGCAACTGGTCAAACTGTTACGTTTAAAAAGGTAGACTACATTAGGGTGGGAAGCTATACAAAAAAACTTATTGATCATCCGCAATTAAGAGCTCAACTTTGGGACAAGATTCGCAATAATCATTTTGAAGAACAAATTGCCATAAAAGATTTGTCATTGGAAGAAATCGCACATTATATAGATTGTTCTATATATTTTGAAAATAGCGGAATTCCTATTCCTACAGATCTGAATAGTATTGCTCACTATTTAATGGAAGAATCTATAATCGTAAAACAAGATAATGGAAAATATGCTATAACAAATCTCGGAGCAATTTTATTCGCTAAAAAATTATCGTTTTTCCCTAGGTTAGAGAGAAAAGCGATAAGAGTTGTTCAATATCAAGATAAAAGCAGATTAAATATGCTTAAAGAATATGTTGAAAATATAGGTTATTCATCAGGTTTTAATGATATATTAAGATATATTGAGGCTCTTTTACCAACTAAAGAAGTAATTACTGGTGCAAAGAGAGAAACAATAACCTCTTACCCATTGATCGCACTTAGAGAAGCTATTGCTAATGCTCTCATTCACCAAGACTTTTCTATTACTGGAACAGGTGTTGTAGTTGAAATATTTAGCAATAGAATTGAAATAACAAATCCAGGTATTCCTCTAGTTGATATTTATAGAATCATTGACAATCCCCCGAAATCAAGAAATGAAAAACTAGCTTCATTAATGAGAAGATTAAGGATGTGTGAAGAATTAGGGACGGGATGGGACAAAATGGTCACTTCTTGTGAGCTGCAGCAGCTACCTACTCCTCGTATTGATATCTACGAAGAAAATACAAAGGTCACTCTATTTTCAAAAGTTGATTTCTTTGATTTATCTTCACAAGATAAAATCTGGGCATGCTATATGCACGCTTGTATCCAATACATACAAGGGGAGTTTTTGACAAATAGTTCTTTAAGAAAACGTTTTGGCCTAGAAGAAAAGTCGTCCGCAAGTGTTTCAAGGCTGATTAAAGAGTCTTGTGAAAAAGAGATCATTAAGAAGCTTGAAGAAACAGCTCCTAGGCATACAAAATATATCCCTTGGTGGGCATAATTTAACTTGCCGGTAACTTGCAGATTTTATTAAATTAAACAAAATGCTACATTTTATGAATAAAATATCGCGTAGTTAATGGTTAGCTTAACTTGCCGGTAACTTGCAGAATGTTAAGTTACTTCAATAAAGAGCGAGGAGGAAGAATGAAATTTAACTTTAAAATTCAACAATATCAAACCGACGCCGTTGATGCCGTTGTCAGCGTATTTTCGGGTCAACGCTATCAAGATAAAACAAGCTATATTCGAGATATTGGAATGGGTAAGCAAAGAGATATCGATATATTATCGTTCTCAACTAACGAAGATGGTATTTATGATTCTTTTGAAGACATAGGGTACAAGAATGACAGTGTTGAATTGTCTGATGAACAGATTCTTAATAATATCCATACAATCCAGCAACAGAATAACATCAAACTATCACCTTCTCTTATCAACGATCTAGGCAGGTGCAGCCTTGACATAGAAATGGAAACCGGAACCGGAAAAACTTACGTTTATATCAAAACAATGTTTGAGCTAAATAAGAAGTATGGTTGGGGTAAATTTATTGTTATAGTTCCGAGCGTTGCGATTCGTGAAGGTGTTAAGAAATCTTTTGAGATAACAGCAGATCATTTTATGGAATATTATGGCAAAAAAGCCCGTTTCTTCGTTTATAAAAGTTCTAACTTAAATCAATTAGATAACTTTTCGCAAAGTTCTGGTATAAATGTAATGATTATTAATACTCAAGCTTTTGCATCTTCTTTAAAAGAAGATGGAAGAAGCAAAGAAGCTCGTATAATCTATTCAAAGCGTGATGAATTTGGATCTCGTAGACCTATCGATGTTATAAAGGTTAATAGACCTATAATTATCCTTGATGAACCACAGAAAATGGGAGGAGAAGTCACACAAAAAGCGCTCAAAAACTTTAATCCGTTATTTTGTTTGAATTACTCGGCAACTCATACTAAACATCATAACCTTGTTTATGTTTTAGATGCCTTAGACGCATATAATAAGAAGCTTGTTAAAAAGATCGAAGTTAAAGGTTTTGAAGTAAAAAACTTTAGAGGCACTGATAGTTATTTATTCCTTGAGCAAATAGTGCTTTCAAGCAATAAACCACCAATGGCTAAAATGGAGTTAGAAATCAACTATAACAAGTCAATCAATAGAGAAACAAGAATATTGGGTGTTGGCGATGATCTTTACTATGTTTCTCGTGAGATGGAACAGTATAGAGGCTATACTATCTCCGAAATAGACCCTCTTAGAAATACGGTGACGTTCACTAACGGTGAGGTTATAAGTATTGGCGATGTTAATGGTGATGTATCTGAAAAAGATATGCGTCGCATCCAAATTAGAGAGACAATTCTTTCGCATTTTGAAAAAGAAGAAAAACTTTATAATAAGGGAATAAAGTGTCTATCGCTATTCTTCGTTGATGAAGTAGCTAAATATCGCCAGTATGATGAAGATGGAAATGAAGTACTGGGCGAATATGGCCAAATGTTTGAACAAGAATATAAAAGTGTTCTCAACGACTATATAAACATTTTTGATACGCTTTATCAAAAATACTTGAAGTCAACTTGCAGTGATGTTAGTACGGTGCATAAAGGTTATTTTAGCATCGACAAGAAGACTGGTCGTAGTATCGACAGTCAATTAAAACGAGGTAGTGAATTCTCTGATGATATATCCGCTTATGATCTAATACTTAAAAACAAAGAAAGACTGCTGTCTTTTGAAGAGCCTACAAGATTCATCTTTTCCCACTCCGCATTAAGAGAAGGCTGGGATAATCCTAATGTATTCCAGATCTGTACTCTAAAGCATTCTGATAGCAATACGGCCAAACGCCAGGAAGTTGGCAGAGGATTACGTCTATGCGTCAATCAAAGCGGAAACCGTATGGACGCAGACGCTTGTGGTGAAACCGTACACGACATCAATACATTGACTGTCATAGCGAGTGAAAGCTATAAGACTTTTGTCTCAGATCTTCAAACTGACATTAAGTCTGTACTATACGATAGACCTACGATCGCCAGCAGTGAATACTTTAAAGGCAAATATATCAAAGTTAATGATGTTCCTACACTAATAGATGATAAGATAGCGAACGATATCGAATTCTATCTAATCCAAAATGGGTATGTTGATATGAATCGAAATATCACCGAAAAATACCGCGAGGATATAAATAATGGCACTATAGCTGCACTTCCGACTGATATTAGACCGATGACGGATGGGATTCACGCTCTTATCCAATCTGTATATGACGACAGTATTCTTAAGGATATGTTTACTAATGGTCATGAGACAAAGATCACAGACAATCCTTTGAATGAGAACTTTGCTAAGAAGGAATTCCAAGCATTATGGAAAGAGATCAATCATAAGTATGCTTACACTGTAAGATTTGACAGTGAAGAGCTAATAAAAAAAGCTATTAATCACATCGATAATAAATTGTTTGTTTCTGAACTTCAATACACGACAACGGTTGGTCGTCAAATAATGAGGTGTGATAGCGATAGCGGCAAAAAGCTAATAAAATCAATGGTTTTGCGGACAGCGGATAGACAGG
>CALUZL010000156.1 GCA_944325295.1 uncultured Erysipelotrichaceae bacterium
CATGTATTACATTTGATAAAAATGTAAAAAAAGAAAAATATATGGGAACAAATAGGTTTGGTAAAGAAGAAGAAATGATTAGAGAAGTCTCTAATCCTGAAGGAATGAAAATGTCTAATATGGCATATTTGGTTTCTATGATGAGAGAAGAAGAAACTGGTAAATTAATAACATCTCAAATTATTAGTTTATTAGAATTGGTGCTTCATGAAAAAAATGGCCTGTTTTGCCCTAATTGTGGACATAAACGACATGGTTCTTTGGAAGAATATAAAAATGAAGAGTCTATTATTTCTTTTTCTGATATATACCATAATACAGCAAAAATGACTGAGGAAGAAAGAACACAATATTTTGTTGATATTTTAAAATGTCCTGTTTGTGGAGAAACTAGAAGAGAAATATTTTCAATTACTGGAGAAGGTCAAAGTGGAAAGTTGTGCATTTATAATAATACTTTAACCTCTAATGACTTTGAAGAATTGAAAATGGTAATAATGCACTATAATATTTTGAATTATGATGGAGATGAATATGTAGACCCTGATTTAAAGGCTGATTTGGAAAAAAGACATAGGCTTCAAAATAAAGATTATATATCTCCTTCGTTGGAAAAACAACTGGTTTGTATTTCAATAAGCAGTCCTTATACTTTTGAAGAATTAAAGTCTGTCACATTAAGAAAATTAACTTGGTTGCTTAAGATGGTTGACACTAAAGCAAATTATTATGCTCAAATCCAAGGTGCTTATAGTGGTATGGTTAAATTTAAACAAGACCCTGTACATTGGATTTATGGAGATAATGGTAGAGAGATTAATAAGGATATTATGATGCTTGATGACTTTAAGAATAAGTTTAAGGGAGCTGTGTGATATATAATGATATTACGACTTTACTCTAGCAGAATATCGGGTAGGGTAAAGTAATACTATAAAAAATTTAAAAAATACTTGACAATCTAAATTGGGTGGGTTATACTTAGGTCAGCCTAAGATAAATTAAGGGAGGATATAAATATGGAAGAAACTGGAAACAGTATAAAAAAAGTTCCTCTTAGGGAAACCAATGTTATTCAAGAGTACTTGGATGGAATGGCTATTAAAGATTTGGCTGAGAAATATGAATGCACACATCAAAATGTAAGTCAATTTTTAAAACGAAATGGTATTAAGGTCGAAAAACGAATTAAAAATATTACTCCATACACTATTAATGAACATTGGTTGGATAAATTAGATTGTGAAGAAAAATGGTACTTTTTGGGCTTCTTTTATGCAGACGGAATAAATTCTGTTAATAAAAATCAAATTAGAGTAAAACTTAATATTAAAGATATAGATAGGCTTAATTTGTTTAAAGAATGGTTTAATAGTAATCGTCCACTTTTACCCTTAGATAAAGATGGAGAAATTAAAACATATCAAGGATGTAAAGAATTAGCTCTAACGAGTAAGTATCTTTGTGATAGATTAACAGAATTAGGTGCTCCAGAAAATAAAACAAAAATATTAAAGTTTCCTGATTTTGTTCCTGATGATATGATGAATCATTTTATCAGAGGTTATTTTGATGGTGATGGTAATATTACTGTTATTAATAATCAGAATAGTGTGAGAGGAAATATTACTATTGTTAGTTCTATTGATTTTTGTTTGGGGTTAAATGAATATTTAGAGAATAAATTAGGTATTTCTATTAATTTTCAGAATAAAGAAACTTATGGTAGAGTTCAAATAGAAAAGAATAATCATATTAAAGTTTTCTTAGATTGGCTCTATAAAGATGCAAATTGCTATATGAAAAGAAAATATGATGATTATATTAAATTTATTAATGGAAGAGACTTTTCTATTGAAACGTCTTATGAAAAACGAGATAGAATTAATAAAGATAAAGATATAATTGTAGAACGTTATTTAAATGGAGAAACGGCGACAAAAATCTCCGAAGATTATGAATGTACAATTATGACAATGACTCGTCATTTGAAAAAATGGGGAGTAGAAATTAGGAAAAATGTTCCGCCTAAAAGAACCAAAAAGAAATAATTTAGTTTTAAAAGTCACAGTTTTTATACTGTGGCTTTTTTATATATAAATTTGTATATAAAAAATATTTTAATAATATAAAGGAGGAAAATAATTATGGCAGTCTTAGCTTAATAGGACGCTATTATTGAGAAATAATAGTATTGCCGGTAAATTACATCTTTAAATTCTGGGAATCCTTAAAGCTCAATTAACCAAAACGAAAATATGAAATATGATTAAACGAAATGGTTGTGAAAACAATAAAAAATAATTGAGATGGTATATGGTTAAATCCTAAGTGCTGTTTAAAAATAGGAAATCAGAAGCTAAGTTTTTAATAGAAAAAAGCTCAACGACTAATTGTAAATTCAAGCGAATTGAAAAGGATGCAACTTTTATTTAGTTGATTATATAGTCTGAACTATATGGAAACATATAGAAGGTAAGAATTAGTGAATCTTATCGTAACATAATTGTTCTAGCTGGTGTAGGTGTCGCTACTCTGATGGATGGCGACGATATTTTCGTAACTGCTGACACTCTGACCGATTCTTCTATCACTATGGACTTGACTTTGGAGGATGTGAGGGGTGGTCAGGGAAATAAATTACTTGGCCGTTTCGCTCACACTTCCACTTTCTCTCTGACTCTGACTGATGCTCTGTTCAATCTGGAGTATCTGGCCGCTTCTTGTGGTGAAGAGCTGGAGAAGGGCGGAGATGTATTCATGAATGAGTCTGACGTTGTTTCTAGTGGAACTGGTGAAATTACCCTTCGTGCTACTGCTGTACCTATGCGTACTGGTAGTGCTGTTTATGCTTATGTTGTAAAGGCTGATGCTCTTGATAAGAATAAGCGTACTCGTGTTGCTGTAACCGGGGATAACAAGATTACTGGTCTGGAGCCTAATACTGCTTATTGTGTACGTTATATGTATACTAATGCTTCTGCTGACAAGCTGGTAATTCCTGCTGACTTTATTCCTGGTACTTATTACTGCTTCCTGACCGCTAACCTGTATTCTGGTGATGCTACTAATGCTTCTACTGGTACTCGTGTTGGTGAAATTACCATTAAGGTGCCTCGTTTCATGCTGAATGGTACTCAGGAGCTTTCTATGACCGCTACTGGTGCCGCTACCACTTCTATTGAGGGTATGGCTCTGGCTTCTGGTGGTTCTGGCTGTGAGGATCAGGGTATTTATGCTGAAATCGTACAGGTAATGTTTGATGAACGTTGGTATACTGATGCTCAGGGTCTGATCATTGAAGACTCTCTGATTGAGGAAGAGGCCGCTTCTTATCAGCCCACCACTCCTGTTGTTTATGCTTGGTATCCCAATGCTAAACCCAAGCTGATTTCTAATACTATTCTGGCCGCTCAGGAAAGCGACCTGGAAGAGGACGATAAGTCCAAGCTGGTATTCTCTATCACTCCTGGTACTACTGGCCTTCAGATTGATAACTCCACTGGTGTTATTTCTGGTACCGCCGCCGCTGGTACTGCTACTATTACTGTAGAGGCCCAGATGCACGATGGTACTCCCATTGAGGGCATGGATGCTTCTGCCACTATTATTCTGACCTAATTTTAATATTTAAAATAGGATAAAAGAATATATAATAGAAAGAAGTGATTTAATCTTATGTGTCCTTATGCACATAGGAACAAATTTGGTAGGTTAGAATGCACAATAGCTGATAACAAGGGCACAGGGGACAAAAATCCTCTGTGCCCTTACCAAAGATATTGTTCCAAAGCCATGGAATGGCAACTTAACAATAAAAGTGGCACATGTGGAAGGAGGTTAAGGAATGGCAGAGAATCATGAAGTAATTGATGTAATCAAAGATAGTGAGAATATTGACATTACAAAAGAGGAAAAGAGAGCTAATTATGGCAAAAAGAAAGCAGAAAAAGCATTTGAGACAAAATCTCTTGCTGAAATCGTTAAATCCGAAGCAAAGGAAGAAGTTAAAGCTAAAATTGAGACTCCAAAGGAGAGCGAAATTAAGGAAGAGGTTAAGGCAGTTGAAGTTGCTGAAGTTAAAGAGAATGTAAAAGAAGATGTAAAACCTGTAGTAACTCCTAAAAAGAAAACTGTTAAAGGAAAGGTAATTAGTGCTGGCAAGCTTCATGTTGTTGTAAAGACTGAAGGTGGCAATGCTATTCGTATTAATGGAAAGCACAGTTATAAAGTAGGGGATACTGTAGAGGTATAATATATACAACATATTTTAAAATATAATATTGATATTCGATATTAATTCAAGACTTGAACGAAGGGAGAATAATCCATAAATGTAAATTTTTGGAATTTTTACATTTATGTAAGGTTCTTCTCCTTTCTTTTGAGCCTTGATAAAGGTTCGCCTTTGAGCCTTGGCAATACTAAGACGTATAAAAAATGTACATAAATATTAGCATGTTTTTGGCTATTTTCAACAATAACCTGTTGACTAGACTGTTTAAATATGCTATACTATGTCTGTAATTTTATACGAATTTGTTTTTATTTTTCTATATTCTAAATCAAATTCAATCTCTATTTTTTATTTTATTTTTATTTATTTTGAATAATTCAAATTATTTTAATTATTTTTTAATTTTATTATTTTATTTTAAAGGAGATTGATTTTATGTATAATTTTTATAAAGATATGAATAATCTTATGGATACTATGGATACTTTATCTAATTCTCTAATTGGATTTGGAGTACCTTCCAGGATTCGTTTTAATACTGGTTCTACTAAAGATATGATGCCAGCGGTATGGAAAGTTTGGAAAAAGAATGAAGGAACTTCTAACGAATATGTAGCTGGATATAAAGCTGTATGTCGTACTGTTGGAATTGATAAAGAAGATGTTAATGTTGTACTTAAGGAAAACGGATTGGAAGTCAGTGGAGAGACTGTAGTTGATGGAACTAAGTATACTCAACATGTGGAGCTTCCTATTTCTCGTGAAGTAGTACAGCAAATTGATAAAATCAGTTATTTTAGCAAAGATGGTTTGACTTATATTTTTATTCTTATGAAGAATGTTTATCCTAATCCTGTAAATATTGAGAAGTTAAATATTAGTGAAGATACGAATGCTAGGGATTATTTTTTAAATAATGGTCAAACTGTTTTGGATTCTGAACAATCTGAAGTATCTGAAGATTTTGAAGATAAATTAGAAGGATAAAGATGACTGTTTCCTTTTTAACTAAGTTTGCAAATTTAGTTAAGGGTTAAATTTTCGATTTGAATTTGGTTTGGAGGTAAGTTATAGGGCAAATTTTAAGGCTCAAATTTTTGTCTTAATTAAGTTAATTATCTTAGTTAAGACGACATATTAAAATATATATAAAATATATATAAAATATAAAGACTTTTACTCGTAGAGAAGCAATATCCTATATTTCATGGACAACTTCTCTACGGGTTTTATCAAAAAAGAGATTGGGGGAACTGCTTTGAGTAAATCTAAAGATAAAATTAGAGTAACAGTTATCGGAGGAAATGCAGTTGAAGTCACTGGTTCTTGTACAT
>CALUZL010000157.1 GCA_944325295.1 uncultured Erysipelotrichaceae bacterium
GCTGTTTTTTATCAGATGCTTTTAACTCATGGAGTTAAATCTGCGTTTATCCACGGAATTAAACGTGATGTGGATAAAATGGTACTTGGATTTGTTGTTTTAGAGTATGTTTCCTCTGAATGCAAAGACATGGACGAGGCCAAGGAAGACTTGGAACTTAAAACAATGAAAATTAGTGGGGCACTTATTGGAAAGGGCCTCGAGGGGTGAAAAATGGAAAAGAAATTTTTGACATTTGCTCTATCCCCTGAACAGATGAAATATAAGAAAATTCTGAGTAAGGATTTTCTTGAACTCGATGTCTGGGCAATTTCTGATATCGACCCCAATCGAAACAGAACGCATTTTACATTTGCAAGTATGCAAGAAGCCCTTCCTACTTTTAAAAATAAACCGATTCTTGGCTATTTTGAAAGAGGAGATTTCGTTGAGCATAATGGCAGAAACGAAAGAGACAGAGAGCTTGAGAAAATATATTGGAATAATGATAACGGTGAACGGATTTTGGGTTTTATCCGAGAGAGCGACACCGTGGAGATTGTTCAAAAAGATGACGGACTTAATTGGATTCATTTCACTTGTGTTTTATGCGTGAGATATTGTTATAAGCAAGCAAAGAGAATTTTGCTTGACAGGTCCAAAAAAGTGTCTGTCGAAGTTGAAATCACAGACTCTTATATTCGCGACGACGGAATTGAAGAAATTCGCAGTTTCGTTTTAGGAGGGGTGACGATTCTTGGTAGCAAGAATGGAAAGCCCGTATTAGAGGGGATTCCTGGAGCAGAAGCGACGTGCATGGTGTACAAGCTTGATGATATAGCTCTTGAGGGACAAAAACAGGTATTGTGCTACGCTTATCAGGAAATGGATAAAGCGCTGGCTGTTAATACAAAACAAACTAATAAGGAGGAGCGTACCGTGGACGACAAACAGTTGGAAGTTCATTCGGCAGAAGAGGTTCCTGCAGGCGAAGAAGGTTGCTGCAAGAACGCTTGTGACGAAGGGGCTGAAGTAAACTGCAATTCTTCCGAGTGCGATGACGCGCTGTGCAAGAATGGCGCGGACGGTGAAGGCTGCGCTGAGATGTCGGCCGAAGGAGAAGGCGCTTGCCTCGCAGCGGGAGAGCCGTGCGCAACCAATGCTGAACCGTGCCAGAATTCGGCAGACGACGGAAAGTGCTGCAACATGGGAGAAGACTGTGGTTGCGAAGGTGGAGAAGCTCCCGCAGAAGAAGATTATAAGCTGAAGTTCACAGAGTGCGAGCAAAAGCTTGCAGCGTGCGAGGAAAAACTCGCTGCTTGCGAGGAAAAGCTTGCGGCTTGTGAAGAGAAGCTTACGGCATGCGGGGACTACGAAGAGCTTAAGGCGAAGCTTGAAAAAGCAGAGTGCAAGCTGTTCGAAATTCATTGTGGAGAGATGAAGCAAAAGGCTATGTCGCTTATGGCTTCGGAGACGATTTCCGAGGAAGACAGGCGTCTTATTGAGACGAAGTGTTCTGAAGGGAAGTATAGTTCCGACGAAGACATGGAGAAAGATATCGCGTTTGCTATCTTTAAGGCGCGTCCCGCAAGGGTTGCGTCTGGGGACAATTTTGCGGTTGATGTAGTTGTTCCTGAAACAAATAAGAAAAATGTGTCGGCTAAGTCCCGTAAAGAAAAAATTGCGGACTACGCACAAGGAAAAAAATTTTAAAAAGGAGTTAAATTATGACTAAAGTTTTTTCTAAGGGGCTTATGGCCTCTGAAGATGTTCAGAGCTTTGTGAAGTCGGCCAAGTTCTATGCAGAAGATGCTTATGCAGAGATTGATGACGGTTCGTTTGTCGTGCTTGGCGACCTCGACCTGGACAATGTGTACAGCGCTACGTCCGTTGATTATAACGTCTATAAGGCGACGGCTCCTGCGGCTGTGACGGACCCCGTGTGGATTGTTGATATCGCTGATATTTCGCAGGGCGTTATCGCGGGTAACAACTACAAGATTGGCGACAAGCTGGTTGACCTTAAGGCTCGTCCTGGTTTTGCGGTTCGTGTTCGCCGTCCTGCTCTTGGCGATATGTTCTGGCTTGGCGAGGGCGGTTTTGTGGCTGCTCCTGGCGAGAACAAGTATGCTACGCTTACGGCAAATGATACGCGCCTGACTGCGGCTGCTGATGACAGCGCAGAAGGCTTCACCGTTAAGATTCAGGCTACGAAGGACCTTGTGGTCGGTCAGTCTGTTTACAAGAACGATGATGATTCTTATGAGCAGCTTTATCTTTGCGAAGTCGTGAAGCTGTAATAGAGGGAGGATAGAATTATGACTATGTTTAATTATAATAAGGGCGATGAAACTTTTAACTCGCTTGTCGATGAAGTCCTCGAACTCTCTTCTTATTGCATGAAGGGGGAGAAACCCGCAGATTATGACGAACGCGCTCGCAACCTGAACGCTGCGATTGCTCGTTATGCGGTGTCTGGCACTCGTCTTGAGAGCCAGTATGAGGAAAAGGGCCTTGATATGTTCAAGTCCCCTCGTGTTGTGCGCAACAGCGATGTTCTTGAGAACTATAATGTTGTTATCGCGGAAGTGATTAACGCGATTGCTCCTACGGTTGTTTCCGAGACCTACACGCGTTTCCTTGCGGAAGTTCGTCAGGTTGGTTGGGGTGATACGGCTCGCTTCCTTGTTCAGTCGAATGAAATGTTTAAGGTGAATGAAATTGCTGAGGGTGTGACCCGTGGTGTGCTTCAGCCCATTTACAACAATGAGTTCACGATTGACTGCTCGACGACTGAAATTGCTACGTTCATTGATTGGTACTCGGTTGCTACTGGCGTGTTTGACTGGGGTGATTTCGGTTTCCGCGCTGGTCGTTCGTTCGAGAACTATGTTATGATTAAGATTGTTAAGGCTATGACCGATGCAACGGCGCTTGTTGGTGAGGCTTATGAGGCTGCTGGTGTTGATACGGACCAGTGGACGACCCTTGCTGACCGCGTGTCTGCGGCGAATGGCGGTGCAACCGTGTATGCGATTGGTACGATTGCTGCGCTTAACAAGGTCATTCCTGCAACGATTGCTGGTAATCAGTACGTGCTTGGTGAGGAGCTCGGCCGTGAAATGATTAAGGACGGTTATCTTGGGCGTTACCTGGGTGTCCGCCTTATCCCGATTTCTCAGGCTATGGTGGCTACGAAGATTAACACGACGGCTGACCTTGTCATCCCGACGAACATCATTTACATGGTGGCGTCGGAGGCTTATCGTCCCGTTAAGATTGTCTTCGAGGGCGACAGCGTGACGGTTGAGAAGATTCCTGAGCAGACGACCGATAAGACCTATTGGATTCGTGTTCAGATTAAGCTTGGTGTCGGTGTTGTCATCGGCTCGAAGCATGGTACGATTACGCTTGCGTAAGCGTGCATAAAGGGTTCTTGCGCAGATTTTTCTGCGCAAGCAGCCATAATTTTGTTTACAGTCGCATTGCGGAATAATAGAATAAAAGGAGTTAAAAGGTATGGCGAATACTACGGCGCAGCCCCCGAAGAAGAGTTCGGGAACAACCACAAAAACAAACAATCAGAGTGAAAAGATTGCTGCTCTTGAAGCGCAAATTAAAATGCTGACAGACCTTCTTATGGCTCAGCAGACGGCACAGGCTACGGCCCCCGCGGCACAGCCCGCGGCTGGAAAGCGCTTCGAAGAGGTGACGGTCGTTCATATGGTGGAGAGAGCAGAAGGGCTTCGTACCCATATTGAGCTTTCTCATATGACGATTGATTTCAGAAAGTTCGGCGAGGAGAGGACTCTTTCTCTCATGGATTTTGAGGAACTCGTCGGAAAGTACCGTTCGTTTTTTGAGCGGGGGATTCTCGCGGTAGGAGATGGCGAAGTTGACGTTGCAAAGAGATATGGTATTAAGGTTACGACGGAATACCCGATTAACCGCGACCTTGTCAAAAAGCTTGGTACCATGTCCATGACTGAGCTTGAGGAATTGTACACAAAGCTCGGCGAGGGACATCGCAAGTTTATTCTTGAGCAATGGAGACGGAAGTGCCTTCAGAACAATCCCAACTTTAAGGATATTCGTAAGCTTGAAGTCCTTAATCGCCTTTCGGACGGCGCGATGGAGAGTGTTATTCTCGATATGCGCACCCAATCCGAGAAGGAAAAAATTGACGAAGCAAAAGCAGCACGGAAATAATTTATAGGAGGGTCGTTTATGATTCTTTACAAAGATATTTATAAAAGGGCGATAAATTTATTAGACGACCCTGGCATTAGCAGAGCGTATGTAGAAAATACGGTGAAGTTTGAAAAAATGATGTATCCGTATTTGGAAAATGGAATTATTTATTTTACTGACCCTACGGCCATAACTTGGCTACTCACCGATAGAACTCAA
>CALUZL010000158.1 GCA_944325295.1 uncultured Erysipelotrichaceae bacterium
CCACTTTTACCTACACTCCAACGAATATCTCTAAGGGTAGTTTCAATATAATTTTGAGCAAATTTATAGGCTTTACTATGATTAAAATGATGACCAGTTTTTCCCAAACTCATTCCATAATCAATATCATTTATAGCAAAAACAAGTCCATCAATAACGTATCCTTTTGCCTTAGCAAAATTCTGCATATCCTCACCAAAAGAATCAATAAAATTATCTTTTGAATAAATGCTATATGGGATTAAAAAATGAGGACCAATTTCAAAACCAATCTCTTGTAAAATAGAAAGATTTTTGTCCATTTCATTTGTTTTATTATACCCTTCAATATAATTCCAAGCTATAAAGGACAATTTTCTTTCTTTAGTAATCAAAGGGTTTAATTGACGAATAGCCCCAGAAGCATAATTCCTAGGGTGTGAAAATTTTTCTTCTTCTTGTAATTTAGAATTTATTTCATCAAAATCATTTTGTTTTACAATAAATTCTCCGTCTACAATCATTCTTTTCCCATTTGTATTAATTTTTAAAGGAATATTAAAAATGGTTTTTACATTATTTATTACTTGTTCACCTTGAAAACCATCTCCTCTTGTTTCCGCACTAATCAAGTCTCCCTGTTCGTTATAAATTAAGCATCCACTCAATCCATCATATTTTAATTCTCCAACCAAATCTTTTTGATTCGCCCAAACGACAATATCTTTAAATTGTTTTGTTTTATCAAGACTTAACATTGGATGTGTATGCCGAACTTTTACAAAATTATTTTGAACTTCATAACCAACATTTTGAGTTGGTGAATTAGCATAAACAATACCTGTTTCAATTTCTAGTTTAGCTAATTCATCAAAAAGTTCATCATACTTTTCATCTGAAACTTTTGAATAATCGTAATTATAATACAAATTGCGATATTCATTTAATTCTTTTACTAATTTTTTTATTTTTTCGGCTTTGTTCATATTCATCATTTTCCTTTAAAAAATTTTTACTTTTATTATATTTTCGTTCTAAATAAATTATATCATCATCATATATCCACTCAAAAAATTTCTTTAGTTGAAATCTTCCTCCTTTTGAAATTTCACTAAAGCCTGTTTCTTTGTTAATTAAATAAAAATTAAAATTTAATCCACTTAATTCTTTAATTTTTAATAATAATTCTTGTATAAACTCTTTATTACCACAAAATCCTGCATGGGCATGTTGAAATTTCCCGGGGACATAAGAAATATATCCATCTCCGTCAAAATAACCTCTAATAAAATATTTATATAAATCTTCTCTTAAAAAATTAGGAAACTTTATTTTAAAACTTTTATTTTCCATTAATCCTAATTTTTTTAATTGTTTAATAAGTTTTATACTTTGTATATTAAAACTTTTATAAATTTTATTATATTGTTTATTAAAAATATCTCTTAATGGTTTTTCATTTTGAGTTAATTCTGTAAATCTTATTAATAACCCAACATCTTGTTCCTGAATAGTAATAGTTAATGTATTTCGTTCTTCATTAATACCTCCATCAGCATAAATAAATCCTAACATATATGCTTTTTCTGGAGTGTTTATTTCATCAAAAAATGTTTCGTCAAATTTATAGGTTCTTTTTAATTCATTAGTCTCATATTCTTCTATCCCATTTTCATTTAAAATTTTACGTAGGGTAGTATAAGTAATATTAAATTGCTTCAATATATCTTTTACATGCTTTTCTCTATTAACATATTCTTTAATCAATAAAGTTTTATCTATTTTTTCATAATTACTAGGTCGTTCCCAACCTTTATTTCTAGCTACTCCTTTTATCGCGGTTAATGGAGCTTCATATTTTTCTTCTAATTCTTTTAAGCTTAAAACTCCATCTTTATAATCTCTTTCAAATTCTAAAATATTATTATGTAATTTTTTATATTTAATATTATTTTCAAAAGGATTAGCATTATGAATTTTATACTCTTGTAAAAATCTAGTCATTGTAGATGCAGAGCAATTATATTTTTTAGCTAATTCTGTAATAATGGGTTGTTTTTGATAGTCTTTTTTTATCTTTTCAATTTGTTGTTTTAATTCTTCTCGTTTTGTCATTTATTCCCTCCTTTTTCTCTAACCTCTCCATAAACACTCATAGCATCTTCATCAAAATCAAAATTCTCTACCATAAGAGTTTGAATCTTCATAAATGTATTTGCCATTAAATTAGCCCAATATTCGTCAAATCCTTGAGCCTTAAAGATTTCATACTCTTCTTCTCTTGTGGCTACTGAACCAGTTCTTCTTAGTCTAGCCGCTACAGAATCACAACAACATTCAAGCACATCAAATAAAGTGGCTTCTTCTTTGTTTACAGGATTAAAAAACCATTGATAATGATGATGTTGATTCATACAATGAATTTGATTCCAATCCTTAAAATCTCCTTCATTTAAAGCATGACAAAGAACTTCTGCTTTTTCAGGTTCATTTTTATCATCGTCATGATGTTTAAGTTGATAATTAAAAATAGATTTAGCAATAGCTCCAGCTTCTTTAACATCTTCTTTATGTTGCTTGTTTTCAGCAATGACAATTTCAGTAGTATACTTTCCAGGTTCACATTGCTGAAAATAATGACGTTCTACTGCCAGTTTGATTTTTTCATTATCTATATTACTCATTATTTAAATTCTCCTTAAAGCTCAAATTCCAAATCACCCGTATCAATCCCAAGTTCTTCTGCTCTATTCATAGCAGAATTGCAAATATCTTCCATTAGATGTTTAATCATAAAATTAATTTCACCTACATCTTTAGCCTCTTCAAACATATCATCAAAGATTACAGAGTCCCAAAAAGTATGAAACAATTTACCATTGTCATTTCTTTCAAACAAAGCCATAATTATTTACCTTGCCTTTCATTATATTTCATAAAATTTTACAGAAACAATAGTTCGAGCTATTTCTATAGCCAAATTCTTTAATTGAACTTTTTCGTCTGATTCAAGAACTTTATTTTCATCATAGCTCTTTGCAAAAGACTCTTGAATTTCTTTAATATCCGTTTCTCTTTTATCCTTTAAAGATTCTAGAGCTTTTTTAAAGTGTTCCTGAGTATGGAACCCATTTTTCCAATCTCTAGCTTCATCTAATTGTTTACCAATCCAGGGAAGAATAATATCTTCAAAATTATAACAATCACAATATCTTCTACCCATAATAGTTAAACGATAAACCTGATACATCTGTTTTTCTTGCATAACAGAATCAGGTTCATATAAATCGCATTTACCTAGCACATGATTTCGAGTGGTCTGGATTGCGCCTAAAATATTATATAAATATTTAGGTTCATTATAACGAGCATATTCTTGTTTTTTATTTAATAACATGTTCATTTCTACATAATATTTAGGATTAATAAGATTCCATTTAGCAAACAATATTTCAATACTCTGTAAATCCATATCAAGAAGTTTATAAACATAATTATTAATGGGAACTAATTTAATTTCTCCACTAGAAACTTGGAGAGTTCCCTTATAGGGCCTCTCATTAGATTGACCAAATACATAATAATCAATATCTGGAACAATAATTGCAAAGATATCAGTATCACTACCTTCATCATCACAATTATAATTCATACTTCCATAGGGAAATACAGCAACCACTTCATAGCCTTGTTCTTTTAAAAAATAATAGGCATTGGCTAAAGCACCAGTGATTTTATTTACCCTCTCGGTAGAATTTAACCACTTATTTACCTCTTCTTTGCTACTATACAGCATACCCATTTTTTGTTTTCCTTTCAAATATTTCTTTGAAATATTGTACCTTACAATAAGCTATGGTCAGTATACCATAAAATTAGTGAAAAAGTCAATAGGCGAATAAAATTTTAGGGTCTACCAGAAATTTCCAGCAGACCCTATTTTTAACTATTCTTCTACTTTAATATATTTTCCACAAGGACATTCACCAAGTTCCTCAGACTCTAAGAAATCCTTGCAAATACATACAGTATTATCAGTATGCTCAAGAGCACAAGGACAATACATCTTACCATATTTTTGGAAATTTTCCTTTAGTTGGCGATTTACTTCGTCAACTAATTCCTTATCAGAGTTTACAATTATTTTCATAATTATAATCCTCCTTAAATTGCATAGTTTCCAACATATCCCCTTTCAGTCAAAAAGATTGTAATTACAGTTTGACCAATACTAGGAGTTTTATAAATTACAGTATCAACAGTATAAAATTCATCTTTAATCATAATTGTACTACCCTTAACAGGAATCGTAGGATAATTATTATCGCTATAAGTGCGTTGTCCCAAATCTTTTGTACTGTTAAGAAGCTTGTACTTTATTGTAACCGTTTCCATTTTCTTTTCTTTTTCATTTTCTTAAAATAAACAGCTATCATTAGCTAAAATTAACTTATTCTTTTTCCATATTGATTTAAAGAAGCAAGTTCTACACCAAGAACATTATCATAATGTTTCTTTTGATTTGGAACAAAACGTCCAAATTTAATTACAATATTAGAAAATTCTTTTAATTGATTAACTTGTTCTTTAATTTCATCTTCATTATAACCAGTATAAATTACAACATCATCATTGCAATTATTATTACGAAAATATTTGATTAAATCATAAACTTCTTCAAATTGCATAAATGGTTCAAGACCACCTATTACTATTGATTTTGTAATTGGATTATTTATATAATAATTAAAAATTTGTTCGTTGGAAACCTCGATTATAGGTTGAGAAGCCAAAGAAGAATTTTGACAAATTCCAACATCTAAATTTTGTTCAATACAACATTTCCAATTACAAATTGAGGAAATTAAAAATAAATTGGGGAGTCTATAATTAACAAAATCTTCTGTTTGAATTCCTTTTAAT
>CALUZL010000159.1 GCA_944325295.1 uncultured Erysipelotrichaceae bacterium
TACCTATGATGTAATGCGTAAAGTCTCAGCCGAAGAAGTCAGACAGAACATCAACCGTTATGGATTGCCTGATAACGCCACTGCTGATGTCAAGTCTCTATCTGAAAAACAGGAACAAGAAATGGAAACTGTCGCAGAAGAAAAGACACACTACTTTCATAGAGGGAGGTAATTCTATATGAGATTAAGAGACTGCTTCACCATTTATTTGATGAATGAGGCAGCCTCTATAACATACATATTCTATGAATATGGCTGAGGTCTAATCTCGTCACTTTTTGTATATAAATTTCAGACTAAAAATTATTTTTCAGTTACTGTTGCCGGTAAAGTATTTGATTGATTTTCCCGACAGTCTCCAATACCTCTTTTTCAATCCTGTCCGCCTCAATATTCACATCATCGAACAATAATCTATTTAACGGCTTGACAGCTAACCAATGAGGGTCACTTATATATCCGACTTCCTCCAAGCAGTTGAATATCTCACCTATATGTGGAATTGGCATTTTGTCGATGTCCTTTTCACCTTTATAATCCTTCGGTCTGATAGCTATGGCTTTCGTGCTTGAATTACAGGCTATTGTCAGCTGAAGTCCGTTCTGCAAATCATATCGTCGGAATTTATCATGTTTTTCATAGCACACGTATGGTGCAAAATCATGTGCAATAATAGCTTTATATAAGTCATAGATTACATTGTCAGAATGAGCGGAATTATTTTTCCGCTCATTGATGATGTTCAGCAGACTTTCATAATCACCTTTTACAAATTCTTCTTTATTATATACCTGAGTGACCACCTTTTTGATAAGGGTCCTTTCTTCCCGAAGCAATGATGCGGAAGGATGTGGAACACCGCAACAAGGTACACCATGAATATTGCCTACAACAACATTGGAATATGAATTAAACAACCTTGTATAATGAATTTCCTTGTCCACCTCCGACATGGTTCTCAGCAGGCTTTTACCACTCAGCACAATTATGAATTGTGGCTTGAGGATATCTATCAGTTCCAGGGAACACCGTATAGTCTTCATTAAAACATCTTTGTTCAATTCCTTAGCTTTGAAAGTTGCAAAAAAAGAGGCATTGGTTATAACATAAGCGTTTTCATCATCCAGCGGATTATTTCTTTCGTCAAACAACTGTCTTAGTCGTTTCCAGAAAAGCCATTTATGATGTTCAGGCCAAAAAGGATTACCTTTCATCAGATGAGATCCATTCATCAGATTACCATGCAAGCCCCATGAATTATTATTGCACTGTTCCTTATATGAGCCGCCAGAACCGGGATTAATACCAATAATCAACACTTTTGGAGATGTCATCATATTTTGTAAAGGTGACTGAGTGTAGAAAGCAGGAGCATCATCTCCCAGCCGGGCTGCTACTTCATTGTAAAATACAGTAGTCCTCTCTGCCCATTTTGCCAATGCATTATTGATTTCCATAAGCTTAATATTTACAATATATATACAAAGATATTTTATTCAGTACATAAATAAGTCATTACTATGCCATATTTAAGCTTTGATTCTAAAATATATAAGCTGCGCTTTGATTTGGCATAACTTTGATTTTTCTTTGTAGAAAAAAAGATATGACATTAAAAGAACTTCTTGACAAGGTAGAATTCGATGCCCTTTGTCCTTATCTGGAAAAGTATGAGCCAAAACATTTGGATAATATTTACGCTTTCCGTGAAGCGTATGATATACTTCGCACCCTGACTCCGTCGAAACAGGCATCAGGAGAGATTCGTATCGAATGGGAGCAGGACAATGGAGGAACAGAAGAAAAATGGATAAGCGTATGCCCTATGCACGATGCGAATTGGGAAGACGTGCTTGCCAGAGAACTTATTATAGCTCCAGACGTAAAACTACCGATGGAAGAACTTGCGATGCACTGTCTGTGGGAGATTACTTACTGGGGCTTTTCACCAGATGAGAAAGATGAGACCATAGCTGGTATGGTCAGGCACACTTGCCCCATTACCAAATATGAAATAGCATTAGACAAACTGGATGAAAGCATCTGGAGACATCAAGTACCTCGCAAGTGCAGATCACTGTCTCCGTCGGGAAAGAGGTGCAGAATCATAGCAGAAAAACATCCTTTGGCCGTTAATGTAAGGCATAACCGTTCAAAGCGCAAACGGGCTTACAGACAAGAAAGAAGGCAGGAGTTTCTGGAGAAAATGATTCAGCGAGAAAAGACTATAGCTGAACTGACAGTAAACGGTAGCAGCTTCGAGAAAAAGGATGTTACATTTTTATTTGATATTCAATATGGCACCAGATATGAATACAGGTCAGTAACATCCAATGTAGAGGGCCGTTTGGACTATATTCTCACATCCATCATAAAATACCAACAGATTGAACTAAAGAAATACAATAATGCCATCTTCTATCTGTCGGTTCCCTCCCGTTATCCATTGGCCGATCTGGAACTGGAAAACTTCAGAATAAAAATAAGGGAATTGCTGGGTTACGATAACATGCTCTTTGGAATGGCTATAACAGATAGTTCAAATATGAGAATAAAAGCTGTTTTACATCTCATCCTCGATTGAAGTTTTTTACTGAAAGTAGCTATTACTCATACCATTCCCTGAGCTTATGCAACCGTATCCTATAATATAGACGTTCCATCTTCCGTATGTAAATGTCACGTCCATAAACTGCTCTCCGGTCTTTTTGAAATCTGTCATTAACTGATGAGCATACGTCCATATAATTACCCAGCAAAGATGGTTTCACTATATCCTTTACATTGCGAATATTCATATGCTGAAGCTGGCTTTCAGTGATATGCATCCCATTCTCTTTAATGTGTTGCAACAGAAGAAGGCATATGTCAATCCATTTATTAAAGCCGAAATTTCCATTTTCATCAGCAATCAATGAATGAGAGAAATACGCCCTCATACAACGCAATTTATAATATTCCAACTCATAAAGGAAACATCCGTCATATTGAGGGGCAGTTTTTGCGGCTTCAACCAACTCATCAACCAAAGGCTGTAATCCCTCTTTAGCCCAAGCGTTGAAACGTTTTTTATGATACCACATGGCACGTTGATAAGATACTGTATCCATCAAGAGCTGTTCCTTCTCATTTTCATCTAAACATACTTGTTTTCCTTCAGAAGTAAAGACATAAGGATCCTCAGCCTCCCATAAGGCATATAGTGCAACCCACTGTTCAAATTCCCCGTCAGACTTAAGTTGCTTAGGAATGCGCATTCCTCGTTTGAGAAGTTCCTTCTTCTCTTCCTCAGACAGATGGGATACATCGGTCAAAGGATACCGATAATTAACTAATTCTAATCCAGATAATATCTTAAACTCATTCATTTGTGACAGTATTATTTTGATTATACATAAATATCCTATAAGGTATGCACTTTTTCTTAGCCAGTTCAATAATATGCTGCGTTCCTTTAGACTTACCATCCCAAAAAGCCACCAGATGTGTGGCCACCTCCATCATATCCTCGTTTCGGAGGAAGCCGGCCATGCGATGGTGCTGTTTCCAATTAGCGGGAAAAAGAATCCTTGTCAACTCAAATTCATCGGCAAAACGGATGGCAAGCGTATCTGCTCCATCGGCCATTCCTGAAATGATTTTTATATCAGAATCCCCACAGAAATCCTCCATCCATAACAAATTTCCGAGGCTTTCCCTCATAAACTCATAATCGGTGAAATCACGTCCCCCAGCCACTATTACCTTGGCTGCCTCCCTATAACTTTTACGATACAGGTCTTTCATTACTTCTGCAATTGATTGTTCATTTTTTTCCATCATAATTAGTTTTATTACGAGCACTGTTGGTAAGACATACATCTACGAAGAAATCATCCATTCGCAGCAAATCCGGTATGGAATAATCCTTATGGGTACAAATATCATGCACCGCATGGCAAACACAGACTGAATCCAGCTCAGGCCTCATGAGGCATCCTTCCGCCCATGTCTCTCCATCGTCCAAAGTATTTACACAGCCCAATTCTTCTTCTGTCATTGAGGGAACAAATTCCGGACTGTATGAAACAATTGCACTTTCTATCTCTACCACCCGATGTCTGCTTTTCTCCATCAAAAGACTTACTAATTCTATCATATAGTCAAAATCAGACTGGTATATCCTATCCTCCTCATATTTCAACACCGAGTTGCTGTCATTGTACGAATAAACCAGCTTGCCTTCCACATCACAATCCTCACCATCGAGGTACATGCTCATATTGGCCAACGACATGCGGTACATCTGAGCAGTACGATGATACATCCGGTTAGTCAAATCCAGAAGTCGGTTGTTCTGGCTTACAAAAATCTCCATCTCATGAGCAGTGGCTTGGAACATTTTGTCCAAAACAAGTTTTCTACTCATGACAAGACTCTCCACAGTCCTCATTTCATGCTCGCTGACGTGACGCAGATAGAAGTCCATCGGGTCAGTGCCGACCCGTAACTTGACAGCACTCTCAACATTCCGTAATATGCCCTGCAACCTATAGATATCCGATTCACTGAGAACTGTATCTACGAAATCTCTTGAAGATAAATCCATTTTTGAAATGTTTTAAAGATTACTCTACAAAATTGATTCAAAGCTACGCCGGATTATAGCAGAACATTCCTTTTTTTATCAAAAAAAATAAACCTACGCAATGTTTTTGCATAGGTTTTGAGTAACTTCGCCATAAATAAAACCAAGAATCGTATGGCACAGAGCTTATTAAGTAAATACGTTTGGATTATAGATACCATTTATAAGGCTGACAGAATCTCTTTTAAGGAACTCAACAGCAGATGGCTTGACAGTGAGATCAGTGAGGGAGTGGAAATTCCCAAACGCACGTTCGACAACTGGAGATATGCCATCCAGGATATGTTCGGACTATTCATTGAGAATGAAGGCAAGGGTAAGTACCGCTACTATATTATGAATAAGGAGGACATCAGCAAGAATGGTCTCCGTTCATGGATTTACAATACCTTTTGTGTGAGCAACGCACTGGCTGAGAGCCAAAGCATAAAAGACAGAATTTTACTGGAATACGTCCCTTCGGGCCAAGAATACCTTCAGGAAATTATTGAAGCGATGAAATCAAATCAGATTCTCAATATAACATACCACAGTTATTGGAAAGACGAAGAAAACAATTTTGATGTAGAACCTTTTTGTGTAAAGCTTTTTCGTCAGCGATGGTATCTGGTGGCACGCAGTACCTATACCTATTATCACGAACAGGGGCCAAGAATCTATTGCCTTGACCGTATTACTTATCTGCATAAGAAAGAGGAAACATTTAAGATGCCTGAAGGTTGGTCGGCTGAAGAGTTTTTCGACGGATGCTTCGGCATCATAGCAGACAATAACATTCCAAAGGAGTACGTAAAATTAAAGGTCAGTGCCGGACAGGCAAACTATCTGCGCGACCTGAAACTACATGAGTCACAAGAGGAAACGGAAAGCAATGAAGAATACAGTATATTCACTTACTACCTCCGTCCGACTTTTGATTTTCAGCAGGAGTTGCTTTGGAACGGAGAAGATCTGGAAGTACTTGCGCCAACATGGCTGCGTAAAGAACTGGCAGGAAAGATTAAAAGAATGTGGAACAAATATAATATCAGCGAATGAAGGATTTTGCAGCAATAGATTTTGAGACTGCCAACAACCAACGCTCATCAGTATGTTCCGTTGGCTTAGTGATAGTACGGGACGGAGAGATAACAGACACTTTCTACTCACTGATAAACCCGGAACCAAATTATTATAATTACTGGTGCTCTCAGGTACATGGACTTACACGTAAAGATACTGATAATGCCCCTGTCTTCCCTGAAGTGTGGCGGCAGATAGAAGCTCTCATAGAAGGCTTACCATTGGTAGCCCACAACCGTCCTTTTGATGAAGGATGCCTGAAATCTGTGTTTCGGGTATATCAGATGGATTATCCAGGCTATGAGTTTTATGATACACTCAGTGCTTCACGCAGGGCTCTACCTGATTTGCCCAATCACCAGCTCCATACTGTAGCCGAAGCTTGCGGATACCAACTGAAGAACCATCATCATGCCCTTGCCGATGCCGAAGCTTGTGCCTGGATTGCGAGGAAAATATTGTAGCCAGAAGGACAGTAACATGACTATGTATGGTTATTTTTAGCATCCCTTGTCTCATCTATTTATAGAATTATCTAATTATAAAAGAAAATGGCAACACTTTTCAAAACACTTAAAGAATATCTATACCCAGACAATGGTCCAAAGAAATTTGTAATACCAAATTATCAAAGAGGATATAAATGGTCTGTCAGGCATACTAAAGAACAGACCTCAGTGGAATTTTTGGTAGAAGGATTGAAATCTGCATATATGAATCGTAATGCTCAACAATTCTTTCTCCAAGGTGTTACTGTAGTTGAAGATGGTGACCAAGTAATATTAATTGATGGTCAGCAGCGCACTACCACATTGTATCTTTTGCTTTATTGTTTAGGACGAGAGAATATATCAGGCAACAGAAATATTGAATTGGACTACAGCATCAGGAAAAATTCTCAGAACTTTTTGAATAATCTTAAAAAAGAAGAGTTTGACTATCAATCAGAAGATCCACAGAATCAGAATCAGGATATATATTATTTCAAGGAAGCAATAAAACAGATTCAAAATCTTTTACATTCAATAAGCAATTTGAACCGCAAAGATTTTGTCAACTTCCTTCTGAATAATATCAGCATGCTCTACATCGTAGTAGATCAAGATAAAGCAGTCAGAACTTTTACTATGATGAATGGACAAAAAGCCAAAATGCACGATGAAGAACTCGTGAAGGCTGAAATGCTTCACATAGTTTCTCTCTCAGACAAACTCTCAGACCTCCCTACTATCAAGACATTAGAAGACACTTTCTTTATATTAAAGGAAATAACTGCTACAGAGTGGGAAAACAGTGCATTGCGAAGTAAATATGCCCGTGAATGGGATAAATGGCTCTACTGGTGGAACAAGAAAGAAGTGAAAGACTATTTTAATACACAGAAACCTATGGGACTGCTGTTGGAATATTATTTCAAAAAACAAAGAAACAGAGAGGCGTTTTCATTCCAAAATTTCAAGAAATTATTACCAGACAATAAAAAAAAGCAGGCAAAGGATGTTTTTAAAGGATTGAGAGACTTACAAAAAGATTTTGAAGATATATACAATGACCCTATTACATATAACTACCTGAAATGCGCCCTGATTGGTTCAAGTAGCGATGCTGAAGACAAATTCAATGTAATCATGTATTTTATTGACAACAAGAGAAACAGAGAATCCATGATGGAATATGCCAAATGGCGCCTACTTGGCTCCACACACATCGAGATAACAGAAAAATATACTAAAAACATTACCTCTAAAGACGAACAAATTGATAATGCCAGGAAACGTAAAGAAAGAGCCGTGCGCATGATAGAGGATCTGTCAAAAGCAAAAGTATACAATGTATATGATGATATACTCTACAAGCAATTGCTCAGACTGAATGTTGAAGAATATAACAAACTCAATGGAGGTAATGGTCTGAAATTTGACTTTTCCATTTGGGACAACAAGTCTCTGGAACATATTTATCCGAAATCCAAATTCTATCATACAGATATAGCTGAGGATGGAAGTATCCGGTACATCAGAGGAGATGGTGAAGAAATATCAAAAGATGAAGCGACAGAACTCCTCGATTCCAATAAAGTATTTTCAGCCCCCGAAAGATACAGCGAACACTGCATCGGTAACCTCGTACTCCTTTACGGTCGTAACAACTCCGAATTCGGCAACCTCCCGTTTGAGGAAAAGAAAGCCAAATTCTTCAATAATGAACGAAGTTTTGATAGCAGGAATCTTCTTCATACCATCGCTTCTTTTGCCATGAGTAAATGGGGACCTGCTCAAATAGAGGAAGCTTCAGAGAAAATAATAAGAATTTTAGTAAACAATTACAATATAGAATTAGATGAACAACAATAAATTCACAAGTGGAAATGAATATTGTATCCGTGAACTATTTGGAGATAATACAAAAATTATTATTCCTGACCTGCAACGAGACTATTGTTGGGGAGACAATGCCTATGTAGTTTCTTCTGATAAGAAACCACGTGAACTGGTATCAGGATTCATCAATAATATAGTAGAACTATATAATGAAAATAAAGAACTCAAGACAACACTTGGTCTTATCTATGGCTATGAGCAGCCACACAATCATATCCAGATATGTGATGGTCAGCAACGCCTTACCACTCTTTTCCTCTTACTTGGCTACATCAACATAAAGACCGAAAGTAAATTCAGTAATTATATTATCTCTAAAGAAGAGATGAATGACGATTATGAGCCGCACTTACAATATGCCATTCGTGAGAGCACACTGTATTTTCTAAGCGACCTGTCAAAGAATATCTTCATTGAGAGGAAAACTAATATTAGTGACATTAAACAGGCTAGCTGGTATTTCAATGAATACGAACAAGATGCATCCATTCAGAGCATGATTGCAGCCTTGGCAACCATCGATAAATACTTTGAAAATCTGGAATTGGACTATGAGTCGTTAGGAAATTTTATTATCAATAACCTGCAAGTACTCTACTACGATATGGAGAACCGGTCACGTGGAGAAGAAACCTATGTCATCATAAATACAACAGGGGAACCTCTATCTGCATCAGAAAACATAAAACCTATTTTATTAGGTAAACTGCCCAAGGAACAGATAACCAAGTACTCAAATCAATGGGAAGAACGGGAAGATTGGTTTTGGCAAAACAAAGGTAAAGACATGACTGCCGACATCGGTATGCAGGAGTTTTTTGTATGGTATTGGCAAATTGGACTTATACAGGAAAACAGTTGGATTGGAGAAAATAAAATTCCTCTCAACCCTAAAGACTTATTCCTTAATGCTCCTAAAAGACTAACAGAGAATGTCAATGAAGTGAAACTTAGTATCGCGAATTATACTAAATTCAAAAATCTTGATAATCTGAATAAATATTTCAGAGGTTTACAGAAACTGGTAGAAGAAATTTGTAATAGTACAAAACTACAACAACTGTTGCTGTCCATGAGTCAGAAGAAAGCCCATACTATATTAGATAATAAACCGGCTGTATGGAATTGGTTAAGACATGCTGAACTCGACATTATTCTACCATTGATAACTCTTGTCACTGAACATGGATGTAAGATGCTTTACCCTTTCATGCGCCGACTCAGGAAAAATCGTTATGACAGTATATGGGGAAAAAACGGAACTGAACAATCGCGACGTGGAAAAAACTACATAGACTGGAGATACCTTGTTCAAATTATCAATCAAACCACTGATGACAACCTGTTGACTGTAGATACAAACACGCTAAATATAAGTAAAATTCCAAATGTCAATTTACCAGAATGGTATAATGATGACGAACAAAAGAAAGATCTGCTAAAGAAAATGCCTGATAGTCAAGTGCCATCGATAGATGAAATGGAAGACAATGAATTCCTCATGGGCGATTTAACTCCTCTGTGGCAAACAGAAATGGAAGGTAAAGAATTGATTATAGAAACTATTTTAAAAAAATGGAATCTCTTAAAGGAAATCTGTAATTCATTGGATAATAAAAGTGCTGTTGCCGATGCCCAATTCTCAAATTGGTTCAGATTGTACAGATTGGTTTCTGGCATGATTAATTTACATCATATTGATTATTGTAGTTGGAATTTTGAAGGATGTTATTACTCTATGAAACCTGACACACCATGGTGGATAGAATGTAAGGAAATAGGTAATCTTATGGAATGTGAGACCCCTCTATATTATATGAAAGAATATATAAAGGATAAGATAAAATCGTTTATTCATGAGCCTTCGGATTATAAAGAACTAGTAATCAGCTGGATGACAATTAAAACTATTCAGGCTGATAAGGGAAACTATCTTATAAACCTTTGGAATGATAGAGCCATATCTGCATTTCTAAATCTGGAAAAGAATTATATCATCCCTATGAAAACATTTCACTGGGGTAATGTGCTTTGTGGTTATTCTTACAGCTATACCATATACCCTGCACGTGATCAGAACAATTGGGAAAAGATATCAAATCTGGATTCACCAATAACTTCATTAGCATTCATTTCAAACTACTATAACCGTGCTGATAACGTGATAGATATGGAAACCATTTCTAAAGGGGATAATGAGATAAAATCCTTGATTGAAAGTTATTTATTACAGAACGACTAAAGCATTCTTCATCTAATCAATTAATTGACAACTAACTTGATAGAATTATTATATTACATACAAGAAAGGAAACACCACCATTTGCAATCGCCTGATTGAAGGAGGTGTTTTCCTTTGTAGCTATAAAAGACACTTTACATTATGGGAGAGCATATAATTAATGCCTTCAGCATCTTATCATTATTCGGAAAGCCAACTAATGAACTTTTAGCATTACTATTTTGGCAAAATATAGTATCTCAATATCATAAACAAATAATATTAGATGCAACAGGACAAAAGTTTTATATAAAAAGGACATAGAAGTATGATTCTTTGGAAATTTACAACCCAAGGAAGTATCACACTAATGGCATACACATAAAAACAATAGAATTCATTACTCCCCTTAAATAATCTTCATGTTATATATAAATTAGCATATTCCTTTATGGCTAAATATGGTATAGATTAAAAAACAAATCACATTACATCAGGGAATCATAATTTTTTAGTCGAAAATATCAAATGATAATTCACTGAGGGTGTGTCGAAACTAAAATGACTACTCCTCAAAGTTACAGATTATAATATTTAAAAGGGTCGTATCAAACTCTGTATTGAGTAATGATACGGCCCTTTCTTTAGTCTTTTAGAATGCTCAAATTTCAAATCATAAGTTCATATTTTCAAAAAAAAGTTTTGGCACCCTCAATGTCTTTATAAAAGTCTTATGACTTTTATAATAAGGATTTATCATTCAGTAATCATGACCACCGTAAAACGGTTCGAGTCATTAGCCTTGTATTTATCTATTCCGCCAAGGCTGTGCAGAAGTATAAGACTTTCGGGTACCCCTCTATCCACAAGCATTTGAGCAATATATCTGGCACGACGCTGGGCAAGTTCCAGATTGATGGACTGTGTACCAGTGGCACTGTCAGCTGCTCCGGATATGGCCACTTTTAAATTATGAGCCTTGGATATTTTTGCGATGTCATCAAGGTTCACAATCTGGGATTCATCTACAAGCCTGTCAGAATTTAGCTGGAAGAAGAAGTATACTGGTATACCCACTGTAATCTTGGAATGACCTGAATTTACTATTGAGTCCAGTGCATTATTATTTGCAGACATAAGATCATCAGATACATTCTTACCGGCAGACAAAAGCGAATCCAAGTGGCAGTTTCCAGTCTGTACATGCGTATCTATAAAACCGACTTTTTCATCATCATCCAAGTTTTCAGCCATACCGTCATTCCCTGATTTGCTTTCAGAAGCATCTGACTTCTTCCCCGACAATCGTGCTCTTAGCGAATTAAGCCCACTATAGTTATTCTTGGGATAGACAGCATGTACATCTTTCTCACCTGACAATTTTTTCTGCAATC
>CALUZL010000160.1 GCA_944325295.1 uncultured Erysipelotrichaceae bacterium
TGATATTTAGGAATCAGCTTTGGTTCAAACTCACTATTGCGGTCACGGGGAACATCGATCTGAAATTCCCCGTACTGGCTTTTGAGTGTTTTGCTAGAATGACCATTCCTTTTATTATCGCTTTTAAGATCACCCTTACAATTTTTTTCATAGCCCAGAGTTGCATCCATCTCGGCTTCCAGAAGCTCCTGCAGGATATCTTTGAAGCTGTCTTTAAGAAGGGCGTAAACATCAGCCAAACTGGTAATGTTGTTTTCTGTAATAATCTGTCGGATTTGGTCTTTTGCTACTGCCATAAATAAACTCCTTTTCGATAAGAATTGTCATATCTGTAATTCTTACCAAAAAGGAGCCATTTTTTACCAAAGCCACAAAGTTTTTTACACTACCGAATATTTTACTACTATTCTTTTTTCGTCATTTATCTCCTCTACTTCCGCCTCCCACTTCTGCGTTCCCTGATCCCGTGGATAATCATCTAATACCTCTTTGGTCGTAACCATATTAAAGTCACCCATATAACCATTTTGTACTAAATCTAGTGCCTTATCCTTTTGCATTGAGTCAAACAATACCTTTCCTAAGACAGCTATAGCAACAACGATCAATGCTACTAAAACTAAGAAAACCCATTTTTTTCTTTTACTCTTCACAATTTTTCCTCCAATTACTTTTTAGCTCTCACTATATTTCCCTTATTCATTATCACTAATTTAATATGTCAATCTCATCTTTATCAGCAAATATAGCAACTACATTATCTAATTCCAAATCCCCAGATTGTCCCATATATATTTGTCCGATAACTAAAGCATATGGATAATAAGAAGGATTTTCAATATGTTTCCCATTTACATCCATAACATCAGCTACATTGCCCCAAAAGTAAAACCCGTCAACATCTACAAGATCAGATACAGTAAAACTATTATACTCAGAATTATAGTTCCAAGACGTTCCCTGTACCTCATCTCCTACAAGTGTCATAAACATCTTGCCATCTAAGGAAGATGGGGTTCTAGCCATATCAATCCATTCATCCTGTGTTACTCGCCACCCAATTATTAATCCAGCTTCTTCTAACTCTTTTCCACCATTAACAATCTGCATGATTATATTCTCAGAAACTGTTCTTTCTTCATTAAATGCTTCAATGCGATCACGCTGTTTAATTAAAATTTCATTCGCAATCATATCATATGAAGTCACCCCATCAGGATTCATTGGTAATACAAAATCATACTCATTTTCCTGCTCTTCCTTAGCTTTTTCCTCTGCTTCCTTTTTCTCCTGCTCTTCCTTAGCTTTTTCCTCCGCTTCCTTTTTCTCCTGCTCTTCCTTAGCTTTTTCCTCCGCTTCTTTCTTCTCCTGCTCTTCCTTAGCTTTTTCCTCCGCTTCTTTCTTCTCCTGCTCTTCCTTAGCTTTTTCTTCCGCCGCTTTCTTTTCCTGTTCTTCCTTAGCCTTTTCCTCTGCCGCTTTCTTTGCTTTTGCTTCCGCCAACTTAGCTTCTTGATCTGCTTTATATTCTTCATAGTATTGCTCTGTGTGGAAAGTATCAATTACACCGTATGCTCCCATACCAACTATTCCAATAAGTAAGTACACTATAAAACCAGCTAAAATAGTAGAAGATAATTTATGTTTCTTGAATAGTGGAAGTTTATCTCTTATGTCCCTGATGTTACACACTAAGGCTATGACCGGACCAGCTATCAGCAATAATGATACATAATATTTTATTACTTCCAGTATATAATCTTTCGTCGTTCCAAATTCTGTGCCTGTAAACGGTCCGATAATAAGCAAAAGCACAAAAAATATTTTTATCAACTTTTTCGCAAATCGCACAAAACCTCCCCCATTTTTTCTTTCCTTTCCATTCGTGGAATTAAAGCTGTCTGGATCGTTCTGTGGCACATTAACATTTTCCATTTCTTTTATTGGCTGAATTTGAGATTCGTCTTTTCTTCCGTTCTCTTTTGTTTCTTTCTCTTTTGTCACTCTCGCTCCACAATAGGGGCATTTTACCCATGTATCTTCAATTTCTTTTCCGCACTTTTTACAAAACATTTTCTTTCCCTCTTCTTTCTATTTGTCTGTTCCGCAGATTGGGCAGCTTACCCATCCATCTTCCAATTTCGTCCCACAATTACGGCAATAACTGATTTTTTGATCGTTCGTATTTTTAATTTTCTCTAAAGCGATTTTTGCTTCTTTATTCCCCTGTCCGGCAGCTTTCTCATACCATTTTATTGCTTCTGTCTCGTTTCGCTCCGTCCCTATTCCCGTAGAATAAGCATCGCCTAATCTACATTGAGCATCATCATATCCCTGTTCCGCTGCTTTTTTGTACCAAAAAAACGCTTTCTCATTATTTTTTTCTACACCATCACCTTTTTCATAACATTGTGCTGTAAGCATCTGGAAATATGCATCACCCTGTTCCGCTTCTTTTATGTACATTTCAAGTTCAGTAGGCTTTTCTTCGGTATGTTTCGGTGTATCAACCGAATTATTCTGCTGACCATTACGTCTGGGGTCAAGCTTTTTTTCAAATGGTATAGCTTCTCTATATAATTTAATAACGTTAATCATCTTAAACAGATATATGATAGCTAATACCCATAAGATTAATGTCACCAGATCAATGACTGAAAAGAATGATAATACTATGAATAAGATTGTAAGGAATCCATATTTAACCATCTTCCCAGTATAATCTGTCGTAATATCATCCAATTCTTTATATGTCATTTTTGCGAAATCAAGTTTTGATTCTATATCTTCATATCTCTTAAGAGAATTGTATCTAATAATATTTAAAACTGTAATACCTGCTGCTCCCAATACGCATAATCCCATTATCAATGATATAAGACCACCACTGATGCTATAAATACCATAGAATATAATTGTCGCTATGCCATATTTAATAGCCTTCCCCTTACACTCTTTTGAAGTCCTGCCAAGAGTTTCATCATCCTCCATATCTTTTCTACTTTTATCTACTGCTTCTTTCATTTCATCTTTAAATTCATCAAATTTTTCTGACATAGTGTTTTCCTCTTTTCTAAATATATTTGATAATCAAAGATCGGCAAAACCATTATAACAATACTTTAGTATTTAGTAAATATATCTTTCTCAAAGTAAGCTAGAGGAAAAGGAGTTTTTATATGTTTGGTGATATTGTAAAAAAACTGCGTCTTTCTCATAATCTGAATCAGGTACAGCTTGCTGATGAACTGAATGTTTCAAAACAGACAATTTCTAACTGGGAGAATAATAATATTCTCCCCTCCATAGATATGCTGGTTAAAATATCCCGTTTTTTCTCAGTCAGCACCGATTTTCTGTTAGAACTTGATACCAGAAAATATATCGAGATCACGGGGTTGACTGACACTCAGCTTGCTCACATCCATCAGATTATTCAGGATATTACAGGCGCAAAGTAAAGATACTGAGGGTTTACGCTCTCAGTATTCTTTATTCTGGTTTCTTTTTTAAATTATCCTGCAATATCTGTATCGCATAGCAATATCCCGCTATAAAAGACTCTTCCTCCCGGTCTTTTATAGCCTGCTCTAGTTCACTTAGAAAAACTTCCCACTTTTCTTCCGGCACATATTTCCCTATCTCTTTTAGATTATGCAAATTTTTATTATTGCCAGTCTGTTTATTCATTCCTTCTCTCCCTCTATCCTGCCGCACAAAAATAATGTCTCCTGACTCTCTTTAAAACTGTAATACCCATCCCCCACGATCACATGGTCGTAAACTTCGATCCCGAAAAACGCAGCGCCTTTAACGATTCTCTGAGTCAGATTCCTGTCTATTTCACTGGGTTCACAATCGCCGGACGGATGGTTATGAACTAAAATGATCCCTACTGCATTATTGATGATAGCGTGTTTCAGGACTTCCCGCAGTTCCACATACGCCATATTTGCTGTCCCAACGCTGACGATCTCCACCGCCATCGGCTTGCTCTTGGCATCCACGGAGATCACCAGAAAATATTCCCGGTCAGCATCCTTTAGGATCTGCCCTGCCAGTTCCGCCACCAGTGCGGGATCGTTCAGTCTCTTCGCCCCATACGGCAGTTCTCTTTCCCTTACCGCTGTCATACGGACTAACGGCACATAACTTTGTCTTTCCATACTCTTTTACCTCTTTTCTTCTGAAATCTAATTAAGCCGGAGCATTTCTGCCCCGGCTCTTTCATTATGATAATATACGATTCAAATATCTTCCTTTTACATTTTGTGTTATTAAGAATATTAAAATCAATGCTATACACTGCTATTGATTAAAAATTAACAGTATCCGATAACATATCCATAAGTTGTTACCGATGGTAACCAATAGATTCTTTGTGCGCACAATCTCTTTCGGAGATAATTACAGAAAGCCTCATTTTAAGGCTTTCTGCTATGCACATAAGGATCTGGTTACCTGCTGTTCTGCTGTCTCCTTCCCATTTGACCATCAGGACCACCATCTAATAGATATTCTTATTATATATTTATATATTATTTATTATATATACTTATATTCTTATACTTATTTATTATTTATATTAAAGAAATGTTAGATTACTTATTTATAAATAACAGAATACTTACTTATCTACATGAAAGTAACAAAATCAGAAAGGACTCTTAGCAATATGCCAAAAACTGAACGAATCTTTATCCGGGTTACGCATGAACAGAAAACCAATATCGTAGAAACAGCCAAAGCACATGGGCTTACAGTCACAGCTTATTTCCTGAAAATGTTTTCAGACAGCATTCCCAACGCCCCGGCAACATATGAACAAGTAATAGAAAACACAATTGCTGAAAACAATTTCTACAACAACCTGATGACAAACGAGAGCTTACCAAATGAATCAAAACAAATTATTTGTAAGGAGTTGAGAGAGTATGTCTGATATCCGTATTGAGGTTTTCTCTGGAGACTACAGCAACGACGATGTATATGCTAATGTTTTAGCCTATCTTTCAGAAAAAGCCTATTGGGGAGGTTTTGGGTTTTCGCCCAATCTCTCTATATGTATTACAGAACAATTTCAATTATGCGAATACTATTCAAAAGCAGACAGCCCGCAAAAGCTCTGGCACTTCTGCATCACCTTTGCCCGATCATGGGAGCATAATGCGCTATTACAAATGGCTGTATGGATTGCCTCTACATTTGCCAGTAACTACCAGATTATATATGCTCTGGATCTGGAGCGAAATGGGAAGTCAGATATTCCACATCTGCATTTCTGCGTCAACGCTTTTAGCTACCACCCTGATTACGTACCGCTTTCCAAAGAACTGATGAAGCAGCACATGGAATGGATTCAACAGAATCTTTCCGCACAATATTCCCCTTATTCCGTTACATTACAATTTCAAGGTAAAAAGAAAGGGGCTTGATTATGTTTGATTCTTATGATGATATCCTTACCGTTGAAGAAGTTGCTGAGATTCTAAAAATCGGTATGACACAGGCATACAAAATTATCCGTACAGGACAATTAAAAGGTTATAAAGAAGGGAAGGACTGGAAAATCCCAAAACAGTCTCTCAGCAAATATGTGCTTTCCAGAAGCCATCTGTCATGAGCCAGTCTGAAAATGCACGAGTGATAATCCGGGCTGTATTTTAGCCCGGACTCCCCATTTATTCCCGCATTATATCTTATCTTCTCCCCTGCCTGCAAACTCATGTTTTCTTTCTGAGTTATAATAAATCTCCTGCATGAACAAAAGCCCCGTCTGAAAGCCAATCTCCATATATACCGCTGAAATCACTTCTGTAAGAGCCGTGGCTGCATCCACCAACTCAGAACTTTTATTTCCGCTGTATTTATCTGCTATTTTCCCATACTGAGCAAACGCCTCCTCCATCCGACTCTCATAGTCTGGAATATCCGTATCTGGTTCGTACCCATATAAGAGATGATCCACTACATTCTTAACCTTTGCTCTCTTAAAAATCTTTTGTATATAATCCATATTAAAATCACTCCTCCTGCCCATGCTTTTTAAAAATTGTCTTTTAATTTGATACTTTCCTGTCTTTTCGCATAGAAAAATCCGGGCGTATTTCAGCCCGGACATTTTTCACATATTATTTTCCGCTTTTCCTGCGCCATTGAAATCAAGAATCTCCGTAACGTCTATCTATTTCCTGTAAAAGATATGCGCAGTCCTCTTTTGTAATCCCGTTTCTCTTTAAAATTGCCGCTAACTTTTCAATCCAGAAGTCCTGAACCTCTTTTCGGTTAAATACGCTCTCCAGGTTATCCGGCTTATGTACAACAATTTCTATTTTCTGAGTCACACTTTCCCTCCGCTTCCAGAAGAATTTCCGCTGATTTTATATCACTCTTTGCAACCTCAAGACGATACATCGCCAGATCACGCCGTGTTCCCTTTTCGTTATGCTGCGTCAAATAACTTTACCCCCTCCATTTCCACATTTGAATAGAATGGGTATACACCCACCCACTTGTTAAAATGCGCCTTATTCTTTGCTATCGGCTTAATATCCAGATCGTAGTCCATATTAAAATCATAAGTCATTCCAGACAATTCATGCCGGTACTTTTTGATTTCCATATCGCTCAAATCCAGAAGCACCATAATATCTATGTCGGAATCTTCCGTATAATCGCCTCTTGCATAAGATCCGTACAGGATCACCGTCTTTAAATGAGCTCCATATATTTTACTGAGCAGTTCGACATACTGCATGACCAGATTACTTGTTGTCACAGGCATATCAGCACCTTCTTTCTTTAATCTATTATAATCTTACCGAAAATACTTATGCAATTATTTTTTTTCTAAAAACAGAAAACAGACGATATCATATTATATCAGAATGCCTACGCACCTCTTCAAGATGAACTGGCTGCTCATGTCGATCGTACTGCTGTGCATCATGGCGATGGCGCTGTATGCGGTGATCGGGGTGGTGGAGAAATTATATAAAAGACAATATTAACCCGTCCTGGATTCTCCCGCTTTTATAACCCGGAAATTGGATATGATGACCAGCATTAGTAGAAAAACGGTTTATGTTAGCAAAATTGACTGACATAAACCGTTTTAATATATTATTAATCTTTCTCAATTTTTCCACACCATTTTTCGATAGAGGTCTCATGTAATGGCGAATATTTATTATAGATATCTTCTGGTTTGATTTTATCCTCAATAACTTCTGACTTCAAATTATATTTCCACTGCATACAAGTATATATGTCTGCCATCCACTCTAAAATAAACTCATCATACTTCTCATTTATCACACTTTCAGAATTTATGCTGATTTCAAAACTTCCTAAGTTCTGCTTTGGCGTCTTGCTCAAATACAGTGGATTTTCCCAATCCATAGCCCTACGATAGTCACTTTTCATGTAATCTCTTACCACTCGAAATGGCTCGTCCGTATTCCGGGCAATCAATTTAAACAAATATCTGGTTTTTTGGAGCATGCTGTCATAATAATACATATCATAAGCCATCTTACTCATAATAATCATTCTCCTTATGGTAGATCATATAGAATGTGCCGGATCTCCATTTAATATTGCCCAGCTTTTGCGCGATCTTCATATTCTGTTGTGTAAAACCCATTACCATAATCATTATCATCCTTTATGTATAAAAGTCTAGCACATCCGCTTTAATTTGTATGGAAATTTTACTGTGTCTTGCTCAAAAACCGCCATTCTGATTTTATATACTGAACACTAAATTCCCGGATATAAAGCACAGTTATTGCTTTACATACGTTTACCATTTTATAAACAACTTTTTTTAAATGCCACAATATGTCTATCTGATCGTATATAATATTAATAACTCAACTTTCCCACCAGTATAATCCTTGCTGATGCTTGATTTATCTGGTAAAAAATACATTTTATTGGTGCCTTGACATAAAAATAGCACCTGATCTTTGGTATAATAAGATTAGCCAAATCAAACAAATACAAAAGAAGAGGTGCTAATCTCATGATATACCAAATGAAGCAAAA
>CALUZL010000161.1 GCA_944325295.1 uncultured Erysipelotrichaceae bacterium
GCTATACGATTCTTTATTGTCAAGACTGTAATGCTTGTCAGTGTTATAAGGAAGGATGTTGTGTTCTTCATGCTCTTTGGAACACTTGTCCTTTTGGTAAGAAAGTAAGAACCGAAGGTCCTACTCCCAGAGCACAAAAATTTTATACTTTTTTGGGTGAGCCTGAAAAGAAATATCCTGGTTTGGATAACTGGAAGACCAAGAATTTAAATAGTCCTAAAAAGATTACTGTAATTGGTCCTAACAATGATTACATTTATCTTCCTTTGGATTATTTGGATAATTACAATAATCCCATTGCAGAAGATATTGGACTTGTTCATAAGCATTTGCTTCCCACTAATAATTTTACTCCTGAACTGGTTGTAAGATTAATGAATTATGTCCCTCGTGCTTTGATGGGTGGACCTATTAGTGATTATCAAAAAAGTCTCCCTATGTTTGCTTTTGATGTTCGGAAGAAATTTCCCAATATCTGGAAGAAAGCTTGTGAGTTAGACCCTGAACTTGAGAAATATAATATCAAGATTGACTTTAGAGGTCAAAAGGCTTATCTAAAAACTCTTCTTCCTGGAAAAGTAAAGTATAGCACGAAACCCTGGGACTGGGATGGAAAAGTTCTTTCTGCAAAGGCTAAAGATGTTATGACTTGGAGTTCAGAATGTGATGAAGAAGAAATTGTCACAATGACCCCTAGTGAAAACAGTATTGTTGAAATTATTGATAATGATACTGTTGATGAAGATAAGGTAAGACTTGTAACTAGCAGGAAGTGAAAAATTATGGCTTTTTATTATAATCAAGGACGTTGCAAGAGCACTTTTGGACAAGAATGTATTACTTATGAAGTAGCCTATGAAGCTCTTGTTGATGAAGTACTGCGAGAAAATAAAGGAACTCTTGATGAAAGAGAAGAACTTCTTATGATGTTTAAACTCCCAAACAGTATGAATAATATCTGTAAAAGAGGAGTAGAACATTATCTAGAGGTTATTAGGAAAAACAATCAACTAGTACCTGGAGGTGATAATATTGAGAACTGAAGAAGAGATTATTCAGCAAATCAATCATTTTCATAAAATCCAAAAAGTAATGGAGCAAGATTCTCCTACTCTTGAAGATGAACGTAGAATTAAGTTGCTTTTTAATACAGCAATTTCTAGTTTGCTTTGGGTACTTTCTGAGGATAACAATACTCCTCTTAATATAACCATGCAAGATATTGACAATGCTGTAAAGAAACTTCAACAGATTGTAGAGAACAAAAAGGAAAGTAAAAATGGAAGAGAAAAAGAATCCGATTAAACATTTTGAGGTTATGGGCCATTATGAGTTAAAGGATTATTGTTCTAAAAGACATGATGTCTTTAAGTCTGTAATTCTTATTAACGATACTCTCGATAAGGATGATACAGAAGATTATATTAATCATGATGCAAATCCTCTTGCTCATATCTATCGAATGATTTCTTTGGATTTTGATGATATTGATGGGAATTATGCTCATGAAACTCCTGAGTGTACACCAATGAGTAAAGAACAAGCAAGACAGATTATAAATTTTGTTGAGCATAATATGTGTAACAATTTTATTATCTCTTGTCATGCAGGAGTGTCTAGAAGTGCTGGAGTATGTGCGGCCTTGGAAAAGATTTATAATGGTGACGACAAGCATATTTTCGATAGTCCAAAATATGTTTCTAATCGTTGGTGTTATAGATTGGTTTTAAATGCCGCTTTTGAAATGGGAGTGATGAAAAAATGACTACTGTTTATTATGAGCCTAGTAAATATATTAAAGAGAAATATATGAACTATTCAATTAGTGATGATATTTCCTTTAATTTTATGAAACCTTATGAGCTTCCTTTTATGAATCTTAAGGTTTTTCAGTACGTTGTTAAAGACGGAAAAATCCAAGACTGGACAACTTATCTTACTACTGATGCAGATTTACGAGAAATGAGACCTGATTTGAGAATCGAGCAGACTCTTGGATTTGGGCTTGCCAAGGATAAGAATGCTACAGTTGAGGAAATTTCTATTCAGGGAGAAGTTGACAAATCAGAAGTTCACGAATTCTTTGTTGTTTATACTCAGAAGGATTGTGATTTCTTTAAACCTGTTGTAATCCCCACCTATAAAAAGGTTGAGTATGTGTTCCGCATTAAGGGAGATGTTGTAAATGATTATATTCTTCCTGTATATATAAAGTTCCCTGATGGAATCAATAAATCTCCCTTTGATGATTTAAACAAGTCTCTTAATAATGACTGTTTACTTAACAGTATTATGAATGAGTTCCTTGCAACAAATTTAACCACATTTCTGACTAATTATAGCCATAATGTATATGTTGACTCTGAGAATGCTAATATCTTAAAGGTTAAAGTTTGCACTTTAAATGGAAAGATTGACACCTTAACGGTTCCTGCAAGTGGAATTACCTCTGCTTACTTTGAACTTATTAGTCTGAGGGTGCTATAAATGATTTTCGTGCTCTTCTCTAGCATTGTTATTTTTATTGATTCAATATGGCTTATAATTACAGGCATGAAAATGGATGATACAGGATATTTCGATATATCTCCTATTTTAATTGCTTTTGGAGTAATATGGCAAATAGTAAGCATACTTTTATTTATTGTCTGGGGGTGTGAAGTTTTTCTATGAATAAATCTAAATATTCACAAGAAATGATTCTTGAACCCATGATGGCTATCCAGCAAATTGCAATGTTTATTATGCAGGGAGCTACGGTAAATTATAATCCTAGAACAAAGAAACTCAGGGTTACATTTACTGTTTCCAATAATCCTCCACAAGTTATTAACACAACTCAAGGAGAAAAGGAGGATTGAATCATGTGACACAAGTGGAATTTGCGAGAAAAATGTATGAAAATTATTCAAAAGGAAGGGGGGATAAAACAAACAATGAAATATTGGGATGACCTTTGGGAAGACGATGAAAAATCCACTGTTTATTCTAATATTTGGAATAATATTGGAACCACCTATTTTGGAACCCTTAACAACAATCTTAACAAAACAGCCAATGATGTAATTAAAGATGTAAAAACAAACAAAACAAATAAATATAAAAACGACAATAATAAAAAGGAGAATGATACTATGGCTACCAACAATCTTTCTAAGAACGTTACTAACTCTCTGTCCTCTCTGTTCCATAAACTTGCTCCTGGTCAGTGCCGTCTTACCATGAATGGAATTGGTGTTAAGACCTCCAATGGCTATAAGACTTTTGACCCTGTTACTCAGACCCTTGTAAACTGCGGTGATTTTGTTCTGGATATTGGAGACGATATGTTCTTCTGTATTCCTACTAACAATGTCCAGCAGGGAGACATTATTATTGCTTCTGGCTCTCCCGTTTGTGTTATCAGCATGAGCGGAAATCGTATTGAGGCTCTGCGTTATGAGGATAGCACTGTTCAGACTATCATTCCTGAGAATATTATGTTTATGGGTGGTACTTATTTCTACTCTAAGGTATTCTCTCCCTTCTCTGGTATGATTAATGGAAATGACCCCTCTCAGCTTATGTCTCTGATGATGATGTCCCAGATGATGAGTGGAGATAATAATGGTTCTGGAATGGGGAATCTCATGGTTATGGGCATGATGCTCAACGGAGGATTTAACTTTGGCAATATCTTTAATGGTATGTTCGGTGGGCTTTCTAATGCTGGGGCTAGTCCGGCTAATAGCAACAACGCTACCGTATTTACTCCTCCTTCTAATAACACTACTGATGCTACTAGCAACGGATAAAAAGGATTAAATTATGGCTTTACCAACATTAGCAAAAGTCATAATTTGTAGTCTAGTAATATTTATTTTGGCTGGTGCAGGGATGTTCTTCCTGATTTCTGGAGTACAGGATTATAGAATCAGGAAAAGGTTAAACAAAATTACACCTTCCCTCACCGGACCAACTATATTCTTGATTATAATTATGATTATATTTGGAATCCTTTGTATCATTGGAGCCATTATTTTCGCAATGAACTTTGAATATTTCATTTCTTAAAATT